>JAESTY010000131.1 GCA_016763355.1 Immundisolibacteraceae bacterium | reverse complement strand
GTACTGCGCTGGTTACCGGGAGCGCGATTCGTACCGGTCGAAGTATTGCTTTACAGCTGGCCAGCGCTGGGGCCAATCTGCTGATCCATTATCACCATAGTGGCGAAGCGGCTGAACAGACCGCAGCTGCTTGTCGCCAGTTTGGAGTTCGTGCTGAAACCGTTAGTGCTGATCTGGGACAACCTGAACAGGCTGGGCAGATTATTTTTCAGGCCGCTGAAGACCACGGCTTAGCAATTGATATTCTTGTTAATAATGTCGGCAACTATCCCAATAGCCCGCCCCTGGGGCTGCCGGCTGATCAGTTCGGTGACCTGCTTAACACCAATTTGATTGCACCCTATGCATTGATCCAGGCGTTACTACCTCAGCTAAGTTCTGCACCAGAGGCTGATATTATTAATCTTGGCTATTCAGGTGCCGAGCACCCGGTAGCTAACCATCACGCGATGGCCTATCAAATATCCAAAACCGGACTGCTGATTTTGACCCGCACCCTGGCGCAGCAGCTCGGTCCGCAAAATATTCGCGTCAATATGGTCAGCCCTGGTCAGCTGGATAATTCGGTAGACCTGCCAGACTCACTGCTGGATCATATTCCGTTGGGTTACGCAGGCAGCGAGTCAGATATTGCCGAAACCATCGAGTTTTTGCTGGTTCAGGGACGCTACATTAATGGTGCCAATATCGATGTGGGTGGCGGTTATCGCATGGGGCTGGCACGTCGGCTGGAAAATGATTAACCGGCTCTGGTCGATGGCATAATAGCCGGCTGCTGATATTTGCTGCCTAATTCCCTGTTCTATTTCAACTGTTTTTATCTGGATTGATCAACATGACTAAACGTTTTACCGGTACGGATCGTTACGTGGCCACGGAAGAGCTAATGATGGCGGTCAACGCTGCGATCACCCTGCAACGGCCGTTGCTGATTAAAGGTGAGCCAGGCACCGGTAAGACTATGCTTGCCGAAGAGGTCGCCAGGGCACTAGACCGGCCATTGATTCAGTGGCATGTGAAATCCACTACCAAAGCTCAGCAGGGACTGTATGAATATGACGCGGTGTCTCGGCTGCGCGATTCCCAATTGGGTGACGACCGCGTTCAGGATATTGCTAACTACATCAAGCCGGGCAAACTCTGGGAAGCCTTCACAGCTGACATTTCACCGGTGTTGTTGATTGATGAAGTCGATAAAGCTGACGTGGAATTCCCGAACGATTTGCTGCAGGAACTCGACCGCATGGAGTTCTTTGTTTACGAAACCGGTGAGACCATCAAGGCGGTGCAGCGGCCAATCGTGATGATTACGTCTAACAATGAAAAAGATCTACCGGATGCATTTTTGCGGCGCTGTTTCTTTCATTTCACTCGTTTTCCGGATGAGCAGGTGATGAAGGACATTGTTCATGTGCATTTTCCAGACCTGAAAAAAGAGCTGCTGTCGGCCGCCATGGAAAGTTTTTTTCAGATTCGCGAAGTACCCGGCCTGCAGAAACGCCCGTCGACCTCTGAACTGCTCGACTGGATCAAGTTGCTAGTTGCCGAAGATATTCCACCCGAAGCGCTCAGCGCCGATCTGCGCAGCTCGATTCCACCGCTGCATGGTGCGTTGCTGAAAAATGAGCAGGACATTCATCTGTTTGAGAAACTGATTTTTCTGGCCCGCCGGGAAAACCGGTAGCCTGGCCAGGGCTGGCTTATGTTTATTCCGTTTTTTTTTCAGCTCCGTGATGCAGGTATTCCGGTCACCTTGCGTGAGTTTTTGTTGCTGTTAGAGGCAATGAAGGCGGGTGTGCCTGACAATAATGTCGATAGCTTTTATCACCTGGCACGCACTGTGCTCGTTAAAAATGAAAAATACTTTGATCGTTTTGATCAGGTGTTTGGCCATTTTTTTGCGGGTATCGAAAAAGTTTGGGACAGTGTTCAGAAACAGATTCCCGAATCCTGGTTACAGAGCGAAATTGAACGGTTGTTCACCGATGAAGAGCGCGAGATGATCGAGGCCCTTGGCGGTTTTGAAAAGCTGATGGAAGAGCTGCAGAAACGCCTGGAAGAGCAGGATGGCGAGCATCATGGCGGCAACAAGTGGATAGGTACTGGTGGAACGTCACCTTTCGGTTCCGGTGGTTACAACCCGGAAGGGGTGCGGATTGGCGATAAAGGTAAACGACAGGGTCGTGCTACCAAGGTCTGGGATAAACGTGAGTATCGTAATCTGGATGACACTCTGCAGCTGGGTAACCGGAATATGAAAGTCGCCCTGCGCCAGTTGCGCCGGCTGGTTCGCGAGGGTATCGAAGATGAACTTGACCTGGATGACACTATCCGTAGTACTGCAAAAAATGCCGGTTTTCTGGATGTGAAAATGCGTCCTGAGCGTCACAATCGGGTCAAGGTACTCATTCTGTTTGATATTGGCGGATCGATGGATTATCACATTCGCCATTGTGAAGAGCTATTTTCGGCTGCCCGTAGTGAGTTTAAGAATCTGGAATTTTTCTATTTCCATAACTTCATCTATGAGCGACTCTGGAAAGACAATCGGCGTCGTCATGAAGTGCGCATGACTACTCCTGAACTGATGCGCCACTACAGCGCTGATTACCGGGTGATTATTGTCGGCGATGCCACCATGAGCCCGTATGAGATTACCCATGCCGGTGGCAGTGTAGAACATATGAATGAGGAACCAGGTGCGGTTTGGCTGCAGCGCTTACGGCATTTATATTCCCACCTGGTTTGGCTCAATCCGGAGCCCAAGGAATTCTGGGAACGCACACCGTCGATTCAGATTACCCGCCAGTTAATGGACGATAAAATGTACCCTATGACAGTTAATGGTCTGGAGCAGGCAGTGAAAGCGCTGCGCCGCTAATGGCGGCCATAAAATTAAAAATCGGATAGATACAGAGTTAAGAGGCAGGAATGGGAATGAGGAGACACCAGTATCATGGCTGAACCAGTTCGTAAAAAAGATTGATCGTGGCGGTCTCCGGCGCAACTGGAACTGTCTATGCCTGGCAGTTATTGCAAGTTATGGCCAAGCTGGAGGATTGGGAAACCCACCTGGTGCTCTCGAATGCTGCCATTCTGACCGCTAAACAGGAACTCAGTGTCAGCCAGTCGGAATTTGAAGCTCTGGCGGACGAAGTTCACGATAATAAAAACATCGGCGCTAAAATTGCCAGCGGCTCGTTTCTGGTGGAAGGCATGGTGGTGGTGCCCTGTTCGATGAAATCTTTATCGGCCATCGCTAACGGTCTGTCAGATAATTTGATAGCCCGCGCTGCGGATGTGATTTTAAAACAGCGTCGCAAGTTGGTGATGTTGACCCGTGAAACGCCGTTAAATTTGATTCATTTGCGTAACATGACGGCCGCTACTGAAGCTGGGGCGATTATTTTTCCACCGGTACCGGCTTTCTATGCCGGATTGGAGAGCCTCGATGACATGGTTGCCCACACCGTAGGTCGATTACTCGATTTATTTGATGTTGATCATCAGGGTCTGGTAAACCGCTGGCCCGGGATCAGCGTCGCATTAAAAG
>JAESTY010000130.1 GCA_016763355.1 Immundisolibacteraceae bacterium | reverse complement strand
GGTTCGTGCTCTCCAATGGCCATGGCTCGATGTTGATTTATGCATTGTTGCATCTCACCGGTTATGACTTGCCAATGGAACAGCTACGGAATTTCAGGCAGTTACATTCGAAAACGCCCGGACACCCAGAGGTTGATTTAACCCCCGGTGTAGAGACCACCACTGGACCTCTTGGTCAGGGGCTAGCCAATGCGGTCGGTATGGCCATTGCAGAGCAGAGATTAGCGGCTGAATTTAATCGGCCTGGCCATCAAATAATCGATCACCGGACCTGGTCCTTCGTGGGTGATGGTTGTTTGATGGAAGGTATCTCTCATGAGGTTTGTTCATTGGCTGGTACTTTGGGCCTGGGCAAGTTGACCGTGTTTTACGACGATAATGGGATTTCTATCGACGGCGAAGTCGCGGGCTGGTTTACGGATGACAGCGCCGCTCGTTTTCGTAGCTACGGTTGGCATGTGGTTGAGGGTATTGATGGCCATGACCAGACGGCTATTGCAGCGGCAGTTGATCTGGCTATTGCTGAGCAAGATAAACCCAGTTTGTTGATTTGCAAGACTGTGATTGGCAAGGGTTCACCTAACAAGCAGGGTACTCATGGGGTACACGGTGCGCCGTTGGGCGAGGAAGAAATTGCAGCAACTCGCAAGTCGCTGGGCTGGAGTGGAGGATCTTTCCAGATTCCGGATGATATCTATGCGCAGTGGGATTGCCGAGATAGTGGTGCTAACGCACAGTCGACCTGGCAACTTGGGGCTGATGAGTATGCGCAAGCATTTCCTCAACTCAGTGCTGAACTAAAACGCCGTGTTGCCGGTGAATTGCCTGCTAATTGGTCTCAATTATGTGTAGAAGCTATTGCGGAAACTGTTGAAGCGGAAGCTAAATTAGCAACGCGGAAATCATCACAACAAGCTATTGAAAAGTTGGCACCTGCACTACCTGAGTTTTTCGGCGGTTCTGCTGATTTGACCGGTTCGAATTTGACTAACTGGTCTGATTGTCACGTCTTTTCGGCCGACAACCGAGCAGGAAACTACCTCAGCTACGGGGTTCGTGAATTTGGTATGGCCGCGATCATGAATGGCATGGCGCTCTATGGTGGCTTACTGCCATTTGGTGGAACTTTTCTGACGTTTTCTGACTATTCTCGCAACGCTATTCGGATGGCTGCGTTGGTTAACCGTCGTGTCATTCATGTGTTTACCCACGACTCGATCGGATTGGGAGAAGATGGCCCAACCCATCAGCCGGTAGAGCATGTCAGCTCGCTGAGATTGATTCCTGGCGTTGAAGTGTGGCGTCCAGCGGATGCGGTAGAAACCATGGTAGCCTGGCAGCAAGCCGTGGAATACCAGCAGGGGCCTACCGCATTAATTTTGTCGCGGCAGGGATTGCCTCATCAACCTCGCAGCGATGCGGCGCTTGAGCAGATTAAGCATGGTGGTTATTGTTTGGTTGATAGTGCTACCCCCGCGCAGGCAGTGATCATTGCCACTGGCTCTGAATTGCAGTTGGCGGTAGAAGCCCAACAACAGCTATCTGCTGCTGGAGTAGCCGTGCGCGTGGTTTCTATGCCTAATCCGAAACGGTTTCTCACTCAATCAGCCGAATATCGCCAGCAGGTATTGTTGTCTGGTATACCGCGAGTAGCTATTGAGGCTGGTACGACCGACCTCTGGTATCGGTTTGTGGGCGACCAGGGGGCTGTGATTGGCCTTGATCGGTTCGGTGAATCAGCTCCGGCTGGCGAGCTGTTTGAACAGTTTGGAATTACCAGTTCGGCGATTGTCGCCGCTGTGAATTCCTGCATCAGCGCGTCTGAGAATAACTAACTTAGCGCTATTTGATCTCTGTTGCTGGTCGGACCGCTCTCGGCTGGTTGATGTTTAAAATGGTTGGAAATATTTTTTTGGTGGATGCTTGTCGGTGGGATTAAGAGTAGCCATAAACGGCTTTGGTCGGATTGGGCGGTCCGTTTTTCGGGCCTGGTGGCAGCGTCAACAGTTGAGTCAGCAAAACTCGCTTGAAATCGTGGCTGTCAACGATCTGTATCCGGCAGGTGCTGCGGCACATTTACTCAAATTTGATTCTAACCATGGACGATTGGCAGCCCCGATATCGGCCACCGATAATCAGCTGGTGATTGATCAGCATGACGTGCTCTGGTTACAGCAGGCCGATCCCAGCCAACTGCCATGGCAGGAATTAGGCATCGACCTGGTGTTAGAGTGCAGCGGCCGTTTTACAAGTGCTGAACAATCGATGGCCCATCTGCGCGCCGGTGCTAACAAAGTACTGGTTTCAGCGCCGGCGGAGGGGGCAGATCGGACAGTGGTTTTTGGGGTTAACCACGCCGAGTTACAGCCTGACGAGGCGATAATCTCTAACGGTTCCTGCACGACCAATTGTCTGGCTCTGGTGGCTCAGCTGATGCAAAAAAGCGTTGGTATCAATCAGGGAATGGTCACTACGATCCATTGCTATACCAACGACCAGCCGTTGCAGGATCAGTTCCATCCAGATTTACGCCGTGCGCGAGCGGCTGGTCAGGCAATAGTTCCCACGGCTACGGGCGCGGCTGAAGCTCTTGGATCTGTCATTCCAGAGCTTGCTGGCAAGTTAACCGGTTTTTCCGTTCGGGTACCGACACAGAGCGTTTCACTGCTGGATTTCACCTTTACCTCGTCTCAGCGAACTTCAGTAAGGGCTGTCAATCAGGTTTTCCTTGATGCAGCGGCTGGTTCGTCAGCCGGGTTAGTAGAGTGTTGCCAGGAACCGTTGGTGTCATCAGATTTCGTTTCACAGTCGGCGTCAGCGATCATTGATCTGTCACTGACAGAAGTAAATGGTGACATGGTCAAGGTTTGTGCGTGGTATGACAATGAATGGGGTTTTGCCAACCGCATGGTCGATTTAGCGGTTCACCTGGCTGAATTGCAGACATCTTAATATCGATAAGAGAGCATTTAAATTTTGGCCAAATATTTACAGATGCGGGATCAGAATTTAACCGGTAAACGGTTATTAATTCGGGTCGATCTTAATGTGCCGATGGTCGGTAAGGAAGTCGGTGATATCAGTCGTATTCTGGCAGTGCTGCCTACCATTGAAGCAGCGCTTTCTGCCGGTGCCGGTGTGTTATTGCTGTCTCACCTGGGACGGCCCCAAGAAGGGCAGTTTGATGCCGAGTTGTCGCTGCAACCTGTTGCCAAACGTCTATCTGAATTGCTCAATAGATCTGTGCCGTTGGTTACCGATTGGCTGGGTCATCAGATCAAGCCCGGTAGTCTCAATCTGGCAGAAAATGTTCGCTTTCAGATTGGCGAAATGTCCAATGCTGATGCGTTGGCCAAGCAGATGGCTCAACTGTGTGATCTGTTCGTGATGGATGCATTTGGCACTGCTCACCGGGCTCAGGCATCTACCCATGGGGTAGCAAAGTTTGCACCAGCTGCCTGTGCAGGTCCTTTACTAGATGCCGAAATAGAGAATATTAGCCTTGCACTGGAACAGCCTAAGAGTCCGGTGGTGGCCATCGTTGGCGGGGCCAAAGTTTCTACCAAACTCGAGGTTTTGCGGTCGTTGATTGATCGGGTTGATCGACTTATTGTGGGCGGTGGCATGACCAATACCTTTTTGGCTGCTGGCGGTTATTCGGTTGGCACTTCGCTTTATGAGCCGCAAATGCAACAGACGGCTATTGAATTGATGCAACTTGCTCGCCGTAAAGGAGTTGAATTAGCGCTGCCTGACAAGGTGGTTTGTGCAACTGAATTTAGTGCTGATGCGCAGCCCGAGGTTTTCCCCGTCGATCAGGTGCCAGATGATCGGATGATTCTTGATCTAGGCAGGGAGTTCACTGCCAAGGTAGCCGACGAACTGAAGAACGCGGGTACGATTATCTGGAATGGCCCGCTTGGGGTGTTTGAACTAGATCAGTTTGCAGACAGTACCCGTCTGCTGGCAGAAGGTATCGCCGCATCCCCAGCTTTTTCGCTTGCTGGTGGTGGCGATACCCTGGCGGCGATTAGCAAGTTTGCTGTTGCCGATCAAATTTCCTATATATCAACTGGCGGTGGTGCATTTCTGGAAATGGTTGAGGGTAAAACGCTGCCAGCTGTCGCTATGCTTGAGCGGCGCAATCAATAGCCTGAACCCTGCCAATGGGGGTTTTTGTTTATCTACCAGCTATCCATTCAAACTGTTTTGCCAAACAGGTCTTAATCGCCACATACTTCTTTTTAATATCAGCCAGGGCCCTTTGAGGCGATTTACTGGTTTCTAGATTTCTGGAATTGATTATTTAACAGAGGAGGTGAAGATGAAATATAACGAATATAGCGGCAAGGTTGCGTTGATAACCGGTGGAGCTGCCGGCATCGGCAGGGCGATTGTTGATCTGTGGTGTGCCCACGGTGGGTCGGCTGTCCTCACCGACCTTGATGAACAAGCTGCTCAGCATGCCGCCGATGAAATTGCTAGCCGAGGCGGAGATGTTGTCGCTATTGGTTTAGACGTCACTGACCTGGACCAGATCAGTGAGTTAGTGCCGACTTTACTAGGCAGATATTCTGGTATTGACGCACTGTTTAACGTTGTTGGTAACAATTCAATGCGTACCGTTGAGGAAGCAACCGATGAAGAGTGGCAATTCATCATTGATACCAACCTTATGTCGGTATTCCGCGTCTCGAAAGTGGTGATTCCTGAACTTAGAAAGCGTGGTGGCGGTTCAATTATTAATGTTTCATCTATTGCTGGAGTATTAGCCGAAAATCGTTGTAGCGCCTACTCTGCCAGCAAAGGCGCAGTAATTACTTTGACTAAAAATATGGCCATGGATTTTGCCAAGGACCATATTCGGGTTAATTGTATTTGCCCCGGTGGAACCTATACGCCGAGAATTCGCGGTTATATGCAGGCTAATCCCGGTCACGAAAAAATAATGACCGACCTTTGTTCGCTAGGGCGGATGGCAGAACCTGAGGAAATTGCTCGGCCAGCACTGTTTTTAGCCTCTGAGGATGCCTCTTTCATTACCGGAAGTGCGCTAATGGTTGATGGTGGCTATAGCGCTGGAAAGCATATTGCTTTATTTGATGACGCGCCTTAACTAAAGCTTCCTACGAGTAGGGTTTGGGTCTTGTCAGCCGGGCGAGCTGCAAATAGTTGGCCATCGCCTTCCGCAAGAATTAGCTAAGTTCAATGTTCTACTGCTAAATCGAATTAAAGCGGTGATAAATAGTTGCTGACTCTAAAATGATGGATTGGCCAGAAATGAGATCCTGAATTACTGGAAAAATCCCTGAAGAGTTAATCTTTTTAAAAGCTGAGTTGCTGATTATGTTTATTTAGCAGTTGGCATATGAATAATTTTAGGTATTATCTATTTTGTGGAAAGGACTCTGCCCTTAACAATTATGGGTCGATCGACCCGGGCCAGACAAAACATGGGATGGAGCGATGTTTTGTCTAGAGAGGAGCTTTTCCATGAAATACCCGCTGTTTAGGCAAGCTATTTTCGTGCTTGCCGCATCTAGTCTGATTACTTTTTCTGCTGGGGCAAAAGTCTCACCTGAAGAAGCTGCAACCCTTGGTCTTGAGGGGACCCCCTTAACCCCCGTCGGCGCTGTACGTGCCGGTAATGCGGATGGATCAATTCCCGCATGGACCGGAGGTATTACTGAGCCTCCAGCTGGCTATACCCCCGGGGGGTGGTACGTCGATCCGTTCGCCAGTGACGAGATTTTATTTGCTATTACTGGGCAAAATTATAAACAGTATGCAGATAAGCTTACCGCCGGCACTCAGGCCTTATTTGAGCGTTATCCAGATACCTTCGTGATGAACGTCTATCCGACTCGTCGGAGTGGTTCATTTCCCGATTGGTTTTATGAAGGCTCACTTCATAATGCGTCCAATGCCGAGTGGTGTGGTAGCACAGAACCGACATTGGCCGAGCGCTGCATTAAAAAAGAGTCGCATCAACGTGGTGTTTGGTTTCCGATACCTAAAACTGGTGGCGAAGTGCTATGGAACCATAGCTACTTTTACTGGGGAAAATCCTACAACGGCACGGCTTATGGCATGAATGTGTTCGCTGATGGTAGCTATGCTGATCATATGAAAATTGATCGCTGGATACTGGCCTGGGCTATGACCGATCAGGAGATGACTCAGGACGCTTACTTTCAGCGTGGTGGTGGTGCATTGATTTGTGGCAGTCAGGAAGATGTCTATCCCCCACGTACCGCTGGCCAGATGTTTGGTGGCTGTAATAGTTATGCCAATAATGATTTCGACGCCTATCTGTATATCCCCGGTCAGCGCCGAGTTCGTAAAGCTCCAGAGATTGGTTTTTATGACAGCCCAGGAACCGGTTCTGATGGTCTCCGCACGGCCGATCAGCGTTGGGGTTGGGCCATCACTGGTAAGGAAGAGTGGTATGAAATGTCCACCCCAGTTAAGAAGGAATACTATGTTCCTTACAATTCCTACAAAATGGCACAGCCTGGCGTAACCTGGGATGACTTGGCCCGACCTGGTCATTTAAACCCCGATTTAAAACGTTACGAATTGCATCGGTTGTGGGTAGTAGAAGGCCGAACCCGGCCCCAGTTCAGACATCTGAGTCCGCATCGTTTGGTATACGCTGATGAAGATACCTGGGTAGCAACTAATGCGGATATGTACGACGCTCAGGATAATATCTGGCGCGTATCCGAGCTCTACAACATTAACTTTTATGACCATAAGTTCACTCAGTTCTGGGGTGATGCTCACATGGATTTAGTTAATGGACGTTATGCTTGCGTGAATTCTTTCTACAATATTGGTGTGAAAGATGGCAATGGCCCACCGGTTTATAACGGTAAGCCAGACTGGGATTACCAGAAACCATCTGGATTACGTAAAAGAGGTGTTCGTTAAGCGGACACTAAAAAAAGCAAGGGGCCCATATGGGCCCCTTGTGCGTTTTGGGCTCAATGATTGTTGGCGGCGGGTCATCGTGGGGGCAGTAGTTATCCCAGTTGGTTTTTTTAACGTTTTGCAGAAAACGGCCTGTGAGCGTCGATAACCAATCAATTTTCAGGACAACTTAGCGAGGTTTTAACAAACTATCGCTAAAGTTTTTTGATTTATAAACAGAGTTTTTTTCTTTAAGAGGTTTCTTCATCGCCTCGCTTGTCTTAGTATGTCGCAGTTGCATATCAAGTGGCTTCAAGCTGCTTTTGACTACAGCACATGGATTTGCCCTCTTATCGCTTGGGAAACAATCAGCGAGGGGGGCTTTTTGCGGCCTATTTATGGCGATGAAAGAGAGGAATAAGGATGAAGATTAGGAATATGACGCGGGCTGTGCCTGTGTGTCTATTATTGGCAGGTATTGCCATTACGCCAGCACAAGCCAAAGTATCCGCCGAAGAAGCGGCACAGCTTGGTCTGACAGGTACTCCGTTGACCCCCGTCGGTGCGACTCGCGCCGGAAATGCTGATGGAACTATTCCAGCCTGGACCGGTGGTATCACCGAATACCCTGAGGGTTACACCCCAGGCGGCTGGTATGTTGATCCATTCGCCAGTGATGAGATTCTGTTCACTATTACCGCAGACAACTATAAACAGTATGCGGATAAGCTGACCCCGGGAACTCAGGCGCTGTTTGAGCGTTATCCCGATACCATGAAAATGAACATTTATCCTACTCGTCGTAGTGCCTCTTTCCCTGATGCTTACTACCAGGGTTCAATTGCAAATGCCTCGAACACCGAGTTTGTTGGCAGTGACAATCCCACTTTGGCAGAGCGCAGTGTTAAGCGGGAAACTTACAAGCCAGGTGTCTGGTTTCCAATTCCAAAGACTGCTGGTGAGGCGCTCTGGAATCACACCTATTTTTATTGGGGCAAATCTTTTAACGCAGCTTCCTACGGCATGAACGTTTTTGCCGATGGCAGCTATGCTGATCATCAGAAAATCGATCGCTGGCTTATGCCCTGGGCGATGGATGATTCTGAAATTCCTGATGACAAGTATTTTCAGCGTGGTGGTGGTGCTCTTTGGTGTGGTAGTCAGGAAGATGTCTATCCGCCACGTACTGCTGGCCAGATGTTTGGTGGTTGTAACACCTGGACTCAGAACGATTTCGATGCCTATCTTTATATTCCAGGCCAGCGTCGTGTTCGTAAAGCCCCAGAAATTGGTTTTTACGATAGTCCCGGATCTGGTTCTGACGGTCTTCGTACCGCTGACCAACGCTTTCTCTGGGCCATCACCGGTGGAGAAGAGTGGTATGAGTTTTCCGAGCTGAAAAAAGCGGAATACTATGTGCCATATAACTCCTACAAAATGGCTCAGCCTGGCGTAACCTTCGACGATCTCGCCCGCCCTGGTCATATCAATCCAGAATACAAGCGTTATGAGCTGCATCGCATGTGGGTTGTAGAAGGTCGTACTCGTCCTCAGTTTCGTCACTTAAGCCCGCATCGTCTGGTTTATTCTGATGAAGACACCTGGGCCGCAACGAACGCTGATATGTATGATGCGCAGGATAAAATGTGGCGTGTATCTGAGTCATACAACATCAACTTCTATGACCATAAGCTTAATTATTTCTGGGGTGATGCTCATATGGATATCATCTCTGGTCGTTATGCCTGTGTGAACTCGTTCTACAACATTGGTATTAAAGACGGAAATGGCCCACCAGTTTTCAATGGTAAGCCAGCCTGGGACCATCAGAAGCCTTCCGGTTTACGGAAATACGGCGTACGCTAAACGCGCTGTTTTGTTAGATTGAAAAGTCGCACTCGCTAGTCGGGTGCGACTTTTTTTTGCCTAAATTTTGTGTGGTTTGGTGTTGGCGTTAGACAAGACCCCGGCGGATTAAACGTGGGGCTTGGGGTCACTGCAGTCCTCACGTAGGATGGTGGTGAATAGGTTTTGATGACAGGGAGAACAAATGTGAACAATCCGTCCTTTAATGGTCTTTCGCAGCCAGAAGCTAACCATATTCAGCTCTACTCCGATCCGGAGTTATTTGAGCTGGAACTGGAACGAATTTTTTACTCGACCTGGGTTTTCATCGCTCATGAGAGTGAAATTCCAGAGCCGGGTGATTTCAAAACCACATTTATCGGTCGAGTGCCTGTTCTTTTGACGCGAGACGATGACAGTAACATTCATGTATTACTGAATCGATGCACTCATCGTGGTGCAACTGTCTGCCCCAATGAGCAGGGCAACACTAAACAATTTGTCTGTGCTTATCATGCCTGGACCTATGACCTGGATGGTTCACTCAACGCAGTCGGCTTGCCCAGCGGCTATAACGAGGGTGAAGTTGATTATGATTCGTTGAGTTTGCAAAAAGTCGCAAATACCGGGGTCTACCGGGGGTTTATATTTGCCACAATGTCCGAATCAGCTCGACCATTTGATGAACATATCGGTGGCGTAAAAAAATATATCGATTACTACTGTGACTTATCGCCGACCGGTGAAATCACAGTAGGGACTACCGGTATCTACAAACAGAAATACGAAGGTAACTGGAAGATTCAACTCGAAGGTAGCGTTGAGGGGTATCACGTATGGCATACCCATAAGAACGCCATTGATGTGATGGCTCGGGAAGTGCCATTGATGAAGGACTACCCGCGCTTGCCGGTTAAAGCATACGACCTGGGATTTGGTCACAACATTATTGAGAACTACACCTTGACCGAAGAACAGGTCCATCAGCGCTGGCCTGCTGATTTTATTGATAGCCTGGTAAAGGCACATGGTCGGCAAAGGGCGATGGATGCACTGAAGCATCGTTTTAACCTGGTGATATTTCCTAATTTTGCCTTGTTGGAATATCACGTGCGGGTGATCAGACCGCTAGCGGTTGATCGAACTGAAGTGAGAACCTATCACACCTCCCTGGTGGGAGCTCCCGAGCAGATGAATCAACGCCGGGTGCGAGAGCATGAATTTTTTTATGGCCCAGCTGGGTTTGGCGGTCCGGACGATTATGTGATTTTTGATCGAATTCAGCAGGGTTATGATGCCTGGGGTAGCCAATGGGTGCTCTTTAATAGGGGTTATAAAAGTGAACAGACCGATGCAGATGGTATTCGCAGCGGTGCCCACACTCAGGAGACCCAGCAACGTGCTCCCTATTATGAATACCGCCAATTAATGGGTATCTCAGGTACCGAAAATAAACTCGAACAGCTGATTCCTGGTGCCGGTCGACAGGGAAGTCAATGATGGACCAGCAACAGGCGGAACAATTTTTATATCATGAAGTGCGTCTGCTTGATCAGCGTGAATATTTGCAGTGGCGAGAACTATTTGGCTCGACAGGTGTTTATTGGGTGCCCTCTAATGATACGGAGGCTGATCCACAGCATAATTGCTCGATTATTTACGCGACCGGACAGCAGCTTGATGATCGTTTAACTCGAGCGGGCAGTGGCCACTTTTGGGCAGACCAACCACCGATAAAAAGTGTGCATACGGTTTCAAACGTCTCGATTGAACCCATATCTGACTCCCAGGTACGGTTGTTTGCCAATCAGGTGATTTATCTGTTTCGTGAAAATGATCAGCGTCGCGATGTGCCTCTGGAAATATTACCGGCGACCTCAACTTATACATTGAGTGAAACGGCAGGAAACTGGCAGATCGATTTGAAGAAATTGAGTCTGCTGCAAGCCGATGGCTACCTGCCATTGTTGCCCGCTTTTATCTAGGGTTGTTAGACTTTAATGATGATTGAAGTAGGCTATCGTGAGTTACTGTGGACGGGGGTTATTACAAAGGGGTTGAACGGTTAATGTTTTATCAATTTACCGTTAAGGATAACGTGGAATCGATCGGTGGAACTAGGTAAGCTTACTTGGTTATCGCCGTGGTGTTTTTTAATCTTGTAAACGGCTGCATGTTTTTCCAAAGGGTTCGGCAATCCGATTGATCGAATTTTTTTCTGGTTAATAATAATAAACTTAAGGTAGGTGAAACTTGCTGTTTTAAAGCGGGTTATGTATTAGTTTTATCCGATGCGAGGAGGCAGAAGGATGGATGCGCGGGTTACCAAAGAAAGAGTAATAAGAGATTTTGATCAGTACGTCGATGAGCGTATCGACGACGGGGTTTTTCGGGTGAATCTGGACATGTTTCGAGATCCGGAACTGTTTGACCTTGAGATGGAATATATCTGGGAAAAAACCTGGGTATTTGTGGTCCACGACAGCCAGATTCCAGAAAATAATGATTTTATTACTACCCAGATAGGCCGTACTCCAGTCATTTTACAACGTGGTGATGATGGTCAGGTCAGGGCGTTCATTAATCATTGCACTCATCGTGGTCCACGACTTTGTAAGACCCAGCGCGGTAACGCAGCCCGCCACACCTGCCCCTATCACGGCTGGATGTACGATAGTAATGGTAACAACCTGATGGTGACTGACGAGGAGGCCGGCGGTTATAGCCAGGCTTTTAAGTCAATGAGTCATGATCTGCATCAGGTAGCTCGTTTGGAAAGCTATCGCGGGTTTTACTGGGCAAGTCTTTCCGACGAAGTTTCTTCATTAAAAGATTATCTGGGTGATATTGGCTTCTTTCTTGATGCCTGGATCGATCAATCTCCGAATGAGCTGGAATGGGTTAAGGGCGATGCCAACTTCACCTATGACGGCAATTGGAAAATGGTGTTTGAAAATTGCCTTGATCTTTATCACGCCAAAACGCTCCATGCGAGTTTTGGCAACGCGGTAATGAACCGCTTTAAGGACATGGGCGAAGACGAACGCAAATCGATTAATTTAGATGATTTTGTAAACGCGACCGCTGAAGTCTCCTATTACAATTTTGAAAACGGGCACGGAGCGCTCTGGATTCAAAATCAGTCCCAGCAGGAAGATCGGCCCAGCTATGCGATGTATAAAGAAATGGAAGCTCGTGTTGGTGCTGAGAAAGCTGAGCTGATGCTCAGTGGCAAGGTGGCGGCAATATTCCCGAGTATTCTGTTTGTCGAGAGTGCCACTTTTCAGATGCGCATGATTAGACCGATCAGCGTTGATAAGACTGAGGTTTATGCTTTTTGTCTGGCGCCCAAAGGCGAGCCGGCCGAGGCCAGGGCGCTTCGAATTCGCCAATATGAAGACTTTTTTAGTACTTCTGGCCTGGCAACTCCAGATGATACCGCCGTCTATCGATCTGCCCAGGAAGGTGATCAGGCTCGTACATTGGAGTGGAATCAGGGCTATCACCGTGGTATTGAGATGATTCAGCGCGGACCCGATGAAAAAGCCAAACAGATGGGCTTTAGTCCCACCTTATCTATTCATGGTTCTATCGCTATCCAGGGCGAAGCTATGTACATCGGCCCTTACCGTGAATGGTTGAAAAAAATGAACGCGGGTCAGGATAGTGCATTGAGCAAACTTTCTGGAGATGTCCGTGGATAAGGGGCAGCTGCAGCAGGAAGCCACAGAACTACTTTACAGAGAAGGTTTGACTCTGGATCGCCAGCGGTGGGATGACTGGCTGGATTTGTGGACCGATGACTGCGAACTCTGGATTCCCGCCTGGATATCCGAACATGAGCAGATCACTGATCCACAGAAGGAAATTTCTTTACTCTATCTAAGTGGTAAAAATTACCTAAAAGAGCGCACAGAGCGGGTCCTTAAAGGGATGTCTCCGGCATCGGTACCGATGCCGCGGACCTGTCATTCGGTTAACAACATATTGATTGATGCCTATACCAGCGACAGCATGACCGTACAGTCGGTGTTTCGGGTCGATTATTACCATCATAAGAAGGTGTATGGTTTTTTTGGCCACTACACCCATCAGTTGGTACAGCAGGCGGACGGTTGGAAAATACATAAAAAGCAGGTCACCTTGATGAACGACTTCATATCTGAAGTGCTTGACGTTTATCTGATATAGAACCTGTTTGTGGCACTGTTTGGTGGCTGAATTAGCCAGCGCAGGGTGGCGAAATTGATGACTAGAGTAGCGAACGAAAAAGAGGAGAATTGGCCATGTATGACTTAATAATTCGTAATGCCAGGATTGTTGATGGACTGGGTAATCCTGAATTTATCGGTGATGTGGCAGTTGAAGGCGATACCATCGTAGAGGTGGGTCAGCTAGAGGGTAAAGAAGCTGGCCAGCAAATTGATGCGAATGGACTGGTGCTTTGTCCGGGGTTTGTGGACCCTCATACCCATTATGATGCGCAGGTTGCCTGGGATCCTTTGATGAGCTGTTCTCCTGAACATGGGGTGACCACAGCGGTGATTGGTAATTGTGGTGTCGGCACAGCGCCGGTGAACGAATCCATGCGCGAGTTTTTAATGTGGGACCTGGTTAATGTCGAAGGTATTCCATACGAGGACATGCAGCAAGGCATCAGCTGGAATTGGGAGACTTTCGGCGAGTACATGGATGTACTTGATCAAGGTGGCCTGGGAATGAACGTGGTCTCTCTGTTAGCGATGACTCCGTTACGTCACTACGTGATGGGCGAAGCGTCGATGGAACGAGAAGCCAATGCAGCTGAAATAGATCGAATGGCCAGTATTTTTGGTGAAGCCATGGAGCAGGGCGCGTTTGGCTTTTCAACCACTATTATCGGTGTCCATGTTGGCTACCAGGGCAAGCCAGTGGCCTGCCGTAATGCCAGTAATGATGAGTATCTGGCGCTCTGTCAGGAATTAAAAAAGCTAGGCCGCGGCAGTATTGAGCTAGCGTTAAAGCTAACCGGTGATGTTGGCGAAGAAGAGCGCGAACTATTGCGGTTACTGGTTGAAGAAAGTGGTCGCCCGGTAACCTGGTTGGCAGTGGTCAATCAGGCGGAAAAACCCGATTCCTATCTCGAGAGGATGGATTCTATTGAGGATTTGATCGGCTGGGATAAGGCCGTACCTCAGACTACCTGCAGGCCATTGCGTTTTCAGCTTGATCTGGCAAACCCTTACATTCTTGGTGTGTTCCCAACCTGGCAGCCTGTTATGCAGATGACCAGGGAAGAGAAAATTGCCTCATACCGAGATCCCGAGTTCCGTCAGTCATTTCGGGATGATTTAGTTAATATTCCCGCGTTCGGCTCTAACGTATGGGCACGGTTTTATATTCTTGATGGTGTTAGCGAGCAAGCTAAAGACCTGGCCCGACGTGGCTGCAGTATTGATGACGTGGCCAAAGAGCGAGACATGGATCCGATGGATTGTTTCTGTGAAATTGCGCTAGAGGACGATCTAAACACGACCTTTGACCTGGTAGCCCTTAATTACGATGAGGCTGATACCATTCCACTGGTGCAGGACAAGCGGTTGATGATTGGACTTTCCGATGGTGGCGCACATCTGAATATGCTTTGTGATGCCGGTTATTCAACCCATCTGTTGCAGCGCTGGGTTCGAGAAACCGGAGCATTAACGCTAGAAGAAGGGGTGCGTCGACTGACCTCTGAACCCGCAGATTTTTTTGGGATTCATAACCGTGGACGAATAACCAAGGGATGTAAAGCGGACCTGGTGTTACTCGATCCAGATACGGTGGCCTGTGGTGACAAAGAAGTGCTTCATGACCTACCCAGCGGCGGTAAACGATTTGTTACCCGCGCAACGGGTATCGAAGCCACATTCGTTAATGGCCAGATGCTTTATAAGAACGGCGAACACGTGGGTGGATTACCAGGAAAAGTGCTCAGAAGTTACGATTGTCAGCCCCAGTGATGTAGCGGCATAGATCAATTTGGGCAGTCAGGAAATACGAGTTCGTAGCCGGTTCAGGTTTGCCATTAGCCTATTAAGGATGGGAGTTTGGTGCCGCTAGATAACGGATGTGACGATCGCCTAATGTAAAAATATTCGTAAACTGATAGCAGACGCAACCAGCGTGCGGCTGAGGATTTAGAGTGGAACCACCTGAAAATCGAGTCTTGATTGCCGATGATGAGCCCCATAACCTGGAGCTACTGCAGTTGTTTCTGGAAGATCAGTATCTGGTCGACACGGTTAACAACGGTGAGGTAGCCTGGGAGAGGGTGTCTGCCGATCCTGAACTCTACGACGTGGTGTTGCTTGACCGCATGATGCCAAAAATGAATGGCATGGAAGTACTAAAAAAAATGAAAGGCGACAGCCGGCTTTGCCGAGTCCCGGTGGTGTTGCAGACCGCGCTCAATAGTAGTGAGGATGTCAGTGCCGGTATCGAGGCAGGTGCTTATTATTACCTTGGTAAACCCTACGAGAGATCCGTATTGCATACGGTGATCGCGGCTGCGGTTAGTGATTATAAGCAGCAGCGCCAGTTGCTAAAGGATCTTGAGCAAACTCAGAAAACCCTGGGCATGCTCGATAGTGGTGAGTTTAGTTTCTCTTCCCTTGATGAAGCCCATGCCCTGGCATTGTTGTTAGCTAATGGTTGTATGTCCGGACCCAGCATTATCTCTGGGTTGTCGGAATTGTTCGTCAATGCGGTCGAGCACGGTAACCTGGGGATCAGCTACTCTGATAAGTCTGATCTGCTCGATACGGGTACCTGGCGTCAGGAGGTTGAAAGACGTCTTCAGCTGCCAGAGTATTGCGACCGTCGAGTACGGGTTAGTTACCGTCGAAATTCTACCAGTATTACCTTTTTAATCTGTGACGAAGGTAATGGCTTTGACTGGCAGGGATTCCTGGAAATTGATCCCTCCCGCGGCTCACATAACCACGGTCGGGGAATTGCTCTGGCCAAGATAATCAGCTTTAGCAAGATTGAATACCTTGGCCGCGGCAATCAGGTACGAGCGACGGTTTCACTCGCCGAAGAGGGCGGACTGAACCTGGGGCCTGGTGTTCGTTAACCGCTACTCATGGCTCCATCTACTGTGTAGGTACCTCCCGTACAATAACTACTATCATCTGAAGCCAGGTAGAGCAGCATGCTGGCGATTTCTTCTGCCGATGCATAACGTCCGAACGGAATGGCTGCGGCCATCTGGTCATGGACCTTGCCAGGATCATCTGGATTCATTCCCTGCTCTAAACTACGCATCATTCGAGTTTCGACCGGCGCAGGGTTAACCGTATTGACACGGACCTTGTGGGGTGCGCCTTCAAGTGCGGCGGTACGCATTAACCCAACCACAGCGTGTTTGCTGGTCACATAAGCGGCCATCCCCGGCGCTCCCTGCAGCCCGGCCACAGAAGAAGTAATGACAATCGAACCGCCGCCGTTGGCTGCCATCAGCGGCATAGCCAGCTGCAGGCCGTTCCAGACACCCTCCACATTGACCTTCATGACCTTATGAAACATCTCAGTCGGATACTCATGCAAGGGTGCAACCACCCCCTCTATGCCCGCATTAGCTAACAGCACATCGACTTTGCCCCAGGCATCGACTGTTTGTTGACAATATCTTTGAGCATCTTCAAGGTTACTAACATCGGCTACACAATAACGACTATTGGCCCCTAACTCTGTGCATAGGGTCTCGAGAGAAGTTTCGTCAAGGTCAACAAGCATCACCTGAGCACCCTCACTGATGAGGCGGCGGGCCGCTGCAGCACCAATCCCCCCGGCGGCACCGGTGACGATGGCTACCTTTTTTTCAAATCGTGACATTTATGTAGTCTCCCTTTGGTGAACAATGTTCGTTAACGGTATTGAGCTGTTTAGCGCAAACCAGCCAGTCAGGCTTGCGTGGGGTATCGGTAAATGCTAGTTAAACTGTCAGCACCGTAATTGCTGGTGAATGCTGATTAGGATTGATGTTAAACCCTTCCAGCAGCAATATTCGGTCACCCGGATTGGCACCGAAAACTTCGTTGGCCAGATTACTGGCCAGTTTGTGGTGCGCTTCAATGGCGTCTGTGTCAGTTTCAACCGCTACCGTCCCCCAATATAAGTTCATTTTTCGGCAGGTAGCAGCCTTGGGTGATGCAGCCACAATCGGCGCAGAGGGACGGGTTGAACTGACAACCGCTGCAGAGGTGCCGCCCTGAGACATCACGATGACGCAATAGACCTGTAAATCTAACGATAAACTGGCAATTGCGTTGGCGACTGCATGATGCAGCGCAATCGGCGGTGTAGCCGAATGGCTCTGTAGGGAGCGAAAGTGGTCGGTTTGCCATTGGTAACTTTCGTTAAGGCGGGCAATTCGGTCCATCATCGCCACCGCCTCAACCGGGTATTGTCCGGCCGCTGTTTCGCCTGACAACATGATCGCGTCAGCACCGCTCTGCACCGCATGAGAAATGTCGCTGACCTCTGCACGAGTCGGCTGGGTCTGCGTCAGCATCGATTCCAGCATTTGGGTGGCAACGATTACCGGTTTATGAAGTTTGCGGGCTGCCAGTACCAGTTGGCTCTGAGCGATCGGAACCTCTTCCGGGTTTAACTCAACCCCCATGTCTCCACGGGCAACCATAATGCCGTCTGATGCCAGGATAATCTCATCCGCATTGATCAGCGCTTCATGGTTTTCCATTTTGGCAATGATGGCTGCAGGTCGGTCAAATTCATCCATCAGGTCTCTTAGCAGCTCAATATCGGCAGCCTTGCGTGTAAAAGAGAGGCCGAGAAAATCAACCTGTAGTCCAAGCATCAGTCTGGCGTCGGCATAGTCTTTTTCCGTCAGCGCCGGCGCAGAAATTTCACAGTTGGGAATGTTGATGCCCTTACGGTCTTTTAACTCTCCACCCTGTATGACCTTGCAGTGGAGTTCAGTCTGGTCAATTTTCTCTACCAGTAGTTCGAGTTTGCCGTCGTCAAATAGCAGTTGAGTACCAACCTGGGCATCCTGATTGAGCTGGTGGTAGGCCGAAGGTATAAGACCCTGTTTACCGGTTACTTCTCGGGTGGTAACAATAACCTGTTCACCAGGCAGCAAGTTAATGCTGCCATTTTCGAACAGGCCGCAGCGAATTTTAGGTCCGCAAAGGTCTGCCAGAATCGCGATATGGGCTTTTTTCTGGTTAGAGACCTGGCGAATGGTGTTGAACACTTCGGTATGACTGGCGTGGTCGCCATGGGACATATTTAGCCGAAAAACATTTACACCCGCGTCGATGAGCTCGCCAATGGTTTTAGCTGAAGATGAGACTGGGCCGAGGGTGGCGACTATTTTGGTTCGTCGATGTAGAAGCGGGGTAAACTCGATATCAATCGGCATTTAGTAAGCTCTTATTTAAATTGCGAATTTGTCGGTATACAGCCTAACCCCATGACGTTCAGTTTGGAATCTCCGGCCAAGCGATTAATCGGGTAGCTGGTCAGTTATATTGTCACCCCGTTTTTTTATTACAGAACATCAACCTGTGTTTTGAGTTGGGTTGCCGGTTAGTTGGTATCGTTTTTTTAAAAATTATCAGGGGTTTCCGGTCCAATATGCCCGATCCGTCGACAACACCGAATAAACCAAGCCCGCCTCACCCTGGAAGCAACACTCCCTGGAGCGCTGGACAGACCCTGGGACTTGGCCTGGCCATTGCTATCTTGTTGCCGTTGGTGAATATGGTTGTAGCGCTGCTGATGGTAGGTTTTGCTTCGGTGGCAGACAGCAGTTTTAATCAACAGCTGTTCCTCAGAGGACTGCAGCACGATGGCCGTTATTTAACACTGGCGATTATTGCCACTAATGTGGCTACTATCTGGCTTGTTTTGCAGTTTGTCCGCCTGCGAGGCGCGGTCGACTGGCAGACTTATCTTGCTGTGAGGTTGCCGCCACATTCAGCCTGGGCAGTTACCGCCGTGGCTTTGATGCTGTATTTGTCAGCCAGCCATCTATTTGGCCAGCTTTATCAACGTCCGGTTTTTCCAGAGTTTTTAATTACCGTTTATCAAAGCGCAGATCCGCTTTTGTTGTTCTGGATTGCTGTAGCGATCATAGCGCCGCTGGCAGAAGAGCTGTTTTTTCGAGGATTTCTGTTTGTTGGTTTAAGAAACTCCCGTTGCGGGGCATCTGGAGCCATTATCATCACCGCACTGCTCTGGTCAGGGACCCATGTGCAATATGACCTCTACGAAAAGGTCGAAATTTTCCTGCTGGGCGTGATTTTTGGCTGGTTGCGGCATCAGTTTAATAGTGTACTAGTGCCATTTTTTGGCCATGTCGCTATGAACTTGTTGGTGTTAACCCTGCTAGCCCAGCATTTGAGCTAACCAGTTATTTTCAGTTATTTTCAGTTTTTTTTAAGGCCGAGCGGCTAATTTGGCACAGGCCGCGCGAGCAGCACTAATGAGCTGGTCTCGCCCAATCAGGTCAGAGGTTTTCGATACGGTTTCCCAACTCCGTTTTTGTAGCAGTTTCATGACCAGTATCTCCAACTCTTTAGGCTCCAGCACTTTGGCTGCATGGCCGCTGGAAAGAGTTTTAAGAAAGTACTTTATCAGCGAGGGCAGAGCCTCTTCGTAGCTCCGGCGTCGAGTTGCAAAAGCTCTCCATTCTCGATCAAACGTGAGTTTTCGACTGCCGCCCTCAGTAAGGTCCTCAGGTGTTGATGGAGTCGTTGAACTGCTGCTGCGTTGTGCCAATAGCTCATAAATAGCTGCAATGACCGGTGTCTCTAGCTCGCGCAGCGTTTCAGCTAGCCAGTAGGGGAATTTTTTTGAAAACACCTGTGCGGCGCGGTTAACCATCCGTCTGCCGTCACCATTGAGACCACAGATCATTGAGACAGACTGAGCCCCACTACTGGCTTCTCGGCGACTACCGACATAAATCGGCTGCATGCCGGTCTGGCCCCAGAATCGGATCAGCTTGCTAGTAGCGCCAAAACTGCTACCGCACCAGTGCAAACCTTCCTGATCCGCGCGTTGTTTAATATGTTGCACCAGCTGTTGACCAATTCCTCGGCCCTGCCACGCGGGGTGAACCACAATCCGCATGATCCGATCGCCTTCTAAACTAGCGGCATCTTTGATCCCAAGGTGGCCGGCGAGGGTTTGGGGTAACAGGTGACCCCGCGGGCGGCGTTCTCCGGCAAAAATTTTACGGGCCAATTTTTTATCTAGATTACCTTCTCGACTGACCAGCGCTGTTGCGACGATGCGCTCTTCATGGGTAAGGGTCCAGACCCGAATGTTTGGGCCATCGAGCAGTTGGCGCAGGTCTAGCGGCCGGGTTCGATAATGGGCCAGTACCAGAAGCCCAAACAGATTGCGCAGAGTTAACTCGTCATGAATTAAATCGTCCCTATTGATTCGCGTAATCTGCAGCTGGGTCGGGTCGATGTTATCCGGACAGGGCCGTTCATCGGTGCTGGCATCGAGTATTAGGCTTTGAAACAGGGCTTTTTCTAACGGGTCATTGGCGGCATATCGAATTGGCTGTTGGAGCGTTATTTTTTTCCAGCCGGTGGCATGTTTATCGAGCAAATTGCCAAACCGCAACGCAAAGCCACGGCCACTGCCTTCGTAGCCGTGAACCGTGGTCGCAAAGGCGATTCGTGAATAAATTTTTAGTAGTTGCTGGAGCATATGCAAGGGCAACCCAGCGGCTTCATCGACCAGCAATAAATCACACTTAACCGGGTGACTGATGAGCTTATCCGGGGCCAAAAATTGCAGCTGATCGACCTTATTGCATTTTTCCAGAATGGGTAGCGCATGTTTAAAAAGGTTTTGAGTAGCTGAACTACGCGGGCCTGTCACCAGAATTCGCTGGCTGCGTTCGGATAATAGTTCTGCCGCTGCAATACCTAATGCGGCAGATTTCCCCCGCCCGCGATCAGCGATTAGCAGGGCAGGTCGACGGCGGTGACCCGTAACCACCGCAGTTACGGCATCAATGGCCAGCTGTTGGTCAGGGGTAACACCGACAGGTTTTAACGCTGCCGCTGGCTGGCTTTCAACGGCCTCTGCATCAAACTGCCAGGGTTTGTCGGTCGACCAGCAGATTACCCGCTGATCCATGTGCAGCTGCTGAATGAGTCGACGAATAAATCGGTTACCAACCTGTTCTGGTGCGAACGGGTGAACCGCAATACGGGCAGCGTCCAGGTCCGGTTGGCGCTGCCAGTTATCTGCTTCAGGGGTCATCAATAGGGCAATTCCACCCGATTTGACCGCGCCGCAGGCCGCCGCAAAGGCATTCGGGTCAAATCGATTATGGCCATCAAAAATGAGTGTTGAGATTTCCTTACCTAATAGCTTATTGGCCTGATAAGTACCCAGATGGGTAGAGCCTCGAGGCGGATGATCGCTCATCCAGGTCACCCCTGGGGAGTAACGCCTGGCAATCACCTGGGCAATATTCAGGCAGGCCTGATGAGACCCGGAGAGCCAGACCAAACGACGCCAGCCACGCCAATTTGCTTCAGCCATTAATGCATCCAGCGCGTCGTTTTGCTGCTGGCTGAGTTCTTTTGGTGGTTTGATGCTCTCGGACAAAGGACTGGTTACCAGTAGGTGATCGAAATCAGAAAAACTCAAGCGATCTACACTCAGGTCATTCTGCTGATTGTTGAGATGGCGGTTTATTTTGATGCCAATAGGATTATCTGTCGAGGTTAGCTGGTTGCAGGGCTGGCGCAGTCTATTGGGATTAAACGTTTTTCAACCCAACCCTGATCCTGAACCATTGTTTTTGTTGATCCTGTCCCGGGTTGTTGATCAGCGATTTATCCTTACAATCCTTAACATCAAACAAATAGCTTGAGAGAGGCAATACCTTAAAGAGGAGAGAGCAATGACGACAGGTTTAATTTCTGCAGACTCACATATCATCGAACCCCCAGGGTGCTACGTCGATCACATCGATCCCAAGTATCGTGATGTGGCTCCGCGGATTATTCGCCATGACGATGGTTTCGACACCTACTACGTTCGAGATATGCCAAAAACAGCAAGCGTCGGTTTGCTGGGTGCGGCCGGGCTACGTGATCAGGAGATGAAGGATTTCATCGCAGGTGCGACCTTCGATCAGGTTCCCCGTGGCAGTTGGAACTCTGCCGATCGATTACTAGCACAGGACCGTGATGGCATTGCCGGTGAACTGATCTATGCCTCTCTGGGAATGGTGCTCTGCAGCCATCCCGACTATGACTACATGGATGCCTGCTTTCAGGCCTACAACCGTTGGTTGCAAAGTTTCTGCGATGCAGCCCCAGATCGTTTGTTTGGCCTGGCACAAACCGCTGTTACCTCTGTCGATGCGGCTATTGAAGATTTTAAGCGGGCTAAGGCTATGGGTTTCGTTGGCATGATGATGCCCGGCAGTCCTCAGCATGAGGATTACGACCACCCGGATTATGACCCGCTTTGGGCCTGTGCTCAGGATTTGGACCTACCGATCTGTTTTCACATCCTCACCGCTCGCACTGGTGATTTAGCCACCGCCATGACCGCCCAGCGGGGCCATCCACTGAATGCATTTTTAGGCATCATGCGCTCCATTCAGGACATTATCGGTCTGTTCGTATTGGGTGGCATTTTCGAACGCTTTCCGAAACTGAAACTGGTCTGTGCGGAGGGCGATGCTGGCTGGCTGCCACATTTTTCTTATCGCATCGATCATGCGGTGAAATTTCACGTACCAGGCGGCAACATTGAAGGCTTTTCGAAGATGCCCAGCGAATATATTCGCGATAACGTCTGGGTAACTTTTCAGGATGACTGGAGCGCCTTCAAAGTTAAGGATCTACTCAACATCGATCACCTGCTATGGGCCAATGATTTTCCCCATTCTGACTCCACCTGGCCTATTTCTCAGGAACTCCTGTTAGAGCATGCTTCTGACTGCTCTGAACAGGAACTGGAAAAAATAACCGGTGGTAATGTTCGTGCGCTATTTAATCTGCCCCACTAGCTGATCGCTATGGTTGACCGCATACAGGCTGCTAGCAGCTGTGGGTGATACGGCAGCGCTAGCGTTTGCCACCCTGTTTGCGGTGATCGATCCGGTGGGGGTCGCCGCCCTTTATGCAGTGTTGACCGTTGACTACAGCCCAACAGAGCGCAACAAAACCGCGCTTAAAGGGGTATTGATTGCAGGGGTCATCCTGCTACTGTTTGCGGTTACCGGTGATCAGTTATTGGCAAGACTGGGAATTACCCTGGCAGCACTGCGCACCGCTGGTGGCATCCTGCTATTGCTAATCGGCATCGATATGGTGTTTGCCCGTGGTTCCGGCGGTGTATCGACCACCCCATCCGAAACCCTGGAAGCTCAGCAGCGTGATGATATCGCCGTGTTCCCGCTGGCCACCCCCCTAATAGCCGGCCCCGGTACCATGAGTGCGGTCATTTTGTTAATGGCTAGCGCCCGAGGTAATGTTAATGCCCAGTTAGAAGTCATCGCAGTGATGTTACTGGTATTACTGATTAGCTATCTGTTGCTACGGGTAGCCGGTCAGGTCGAGGCCTTGCTGGGTAATACTGGTCTGAAGGTGGTGAGTCGAATCCTCGGCGTACTATTGACCGCGCTGGCGGTACAGCTACTGTTTGATGGCATCGGCGATAGCGGTCTGTTTAGTCAACTGGCGGTTGGTCCTAAAGTCGGTTTTTAAAGCACAGCTGCAAGTTACAATAGGCAATAAACCTATCACGCAAGCTAGCCCACAAGAGAGCACCGTGCCCCAGCCTGTCACCCTTGAAGAAATAACGCAGATTCGCCATCAAGCAGATTTACTGGTTAAAAAAAGCGAGATTGAACAGGCGATTACTGAACTTGCTAGCGCGATCACCAGGGATTACTCACAACGCAATCCGCTACTATTGCTGGCATTAAAAGGCGGCTGCCACCTGGGTGTAAAGCTGATGGAACAGCTGGATTTTCCACTGCAGATTGATGTACTGCAGATGACCCGCTACCGGGATGGGCTAAGTGGCGGCAGTTTGCAAATTCTTGCCGAACCCGCAACACCCCTGGTAGATCGATCCGTATTAATCGTCGATGACATTCTTGATCAGGGCATCACACTGCAGGGCATGATGGACTACTGTAACGATCAGCAGCCAACTTCTGTCGGTTCAGTGGTGCTGGTGGATAAACAATGTAACCGACCCATTGAAATTAGCGCCGACTATGTGGGCCTGCAAGCGCCGGACCGATACCTGTTTGGTTGCGGCATGGATTACAAGGGATACTGGCGTAATCTGCCCGAGCTCTATGCGGTGGCCGGTTCATGAGCGCGGTAAAACTGGCGCTAATTACGGGTACTGGCGGGGGCATTCCCGCCGAAGCAGAACTGCTTCACCAGGTCGCAGCACAAACCCCTTACGGTAAACCCGCCGCCGACCTGTCGCTGAT
>JAESTY010000129.1 GCA_016763355.1 Immundisolibacteraceae bacterium | reverse complement strand
TGGTGCGGTCCTTGCCTTGAAGAGATGCCGAGGTTCATCGAACTACAAACGCGCTTTGCCGATCAGGGCGTTCAATTCATTGGCATTGGCATCGACCAGGCAGAACCCTTAAGGAAAATTGTTGACCGACTCGGCGTCAATTATCCAGTACTACAGGGCGACTTTGAGGCCATGGAAGTTGCCAAAAAATTTGGTAACACCTACGGCGTCTTACCCTACACCAGCATCCTTAATCAAAAAGGGGAGTTAATCCATGAAATTGCCGGTGGCGTGAAACCAGGAGAAATGGAAGCGTTAATCATTCGACTGTTAAACCTGTAACCTGCCTCACTTCACAATGATCGGCCACACTATTCTGGCCTAAATAACAGCCTATATTCGTTAAACAGCGCCGAATTGCTGCGAACAGCTGATAATTCTGGACTTAGTAGGCGGATTGCATACAATCTCCTGCAATCTTCCTCAACTTAAGCTAGTCGGCGTAAACAACCATGGCAAATTTACTGCTGCTTAATGGCCCCAACCTGAACTTGCTTGGCCAACGAGAACCTGACCATTACGGCGCCACTAGTTTGGCCGACATAGAGGCAAATTGCCGACAGCTCGCAGCAAAATCGAGTCATAACCTGATTTGCCTGCAAAGCAATAGCGAAGGAGAGCTGATTGATAAAATTCACTCAGCTCTCAACGAAAAAATCGATTTTATCCTTTTCAACCCAGCCGGCTTTACCCACACCAGCGTAGCTTTACGCGATGCCCTGGCTGCGGTGAAAATTCCTTTTATCGAAATTCATCTTTCGAATATTCACGGCCGCGAGCCATTTCGAAAACACTCCTACTTCTCTGACCTGGCTGTCGGCGTTATTAGCGGACTTGGCGCAACCGGGTACGAACTAGCAGTACAAGCGGCTATTGCCCAGTTAAAACAGTCATAACCCAGGGGCTTCAACAGCCAACAGTTTGCAGCAGGTGTGGTCTTACAAGAATTTAACCAATTCAACGAGCGCCTGTATTTAAAGACGCCCGATTCAGCAATTCCCTATTTCACGGACAAATTATGGATATACGCAAAGTCAAAAAACTGATCGAACTGATAGAAGCCTCAGGCGTCAGTGAAATTGAAATAAAAGAAGGTGAGGAGTCTATTCGAATCTGCAAATCCAGCGCCGAACCCATTCCTGCGCCGGTTATGGTTAAAGCACCGGAGACGGCGCTTAGTAATACCTTTGTAACCGAGCCGGCTCCGGCGGATGAATTACCCGCTGGAGACCTGGTCACCTCGCCCATGGTTGGCACTTTTTATCGCGCGCCATCGCCTACCAACCCTAATTTTGTAGAGGTGGGCAGCACGGTCAAAAAAGGCGATGTGCTCTGCATTCTTGAAGCGATGAAGCTGATGAACCAGATTGACAGCGAATTCAGCGGCACCATCAAATCGATACTGGTGGAAGACGGCCAGGCCGTTGAATATGGTCAACCCCTGTTCGTGATCGGTTAACCGGAGTTCGTTGCGTGATCAAAAAACTTGTCATCGCCAACCGGGGAGAAATTGCGCTACGTATTTTGCGCGCCTGTCGGGATCTTGGCATCGCCACCGTGGCCGTACACTCAGAACCCGACCGTGAGCTTATCCATGTGTTGCTAGCCGACGAATCAGTCTGTATTGGACCTGCCGCATCCGCAGATAGTTATCTCAACATTCCAGCCATTCTCAGCGCTGCTGAAGTCACCAACGCAGATGCAGTTCACCCTGGCTATGGATTTCTGTCTGAAAATGCCACCTTTGCCAACTGCGTAGAAGAAGCTGACCTGGTGTTTGTTGGCCCCCGTGGCGACACCATCGATTTGATGGGCGATAAAATTGCTGCTATCAAATTAATGAGCGAGCTTGGCGTTCCCTGCGTGCCCGGTTCCGGTGGCCCGATTGACGATAACAACAGCCGCAATCAGACAATCGCCGCTGACATTGGTTATCCGGTACTGATCAAGGCTGCAGGTGGTGGTGGCGGACGCGGTATGCGTGTGGTTGAAAAAGCAGGCGAGCTTGCTGTGGCGATTGCCACCACTCGGGCTGAGGCCGCTGCCAATTTCGCCAATGATGTGATTTATATGGAGAAGTACCTCGGTAACCCACGCCACATTGAATTTCAGGTGCTGGCAGATGGCCAGGGTAACGCCATCCACCTCGGTGAACGAGATTGCTCCATTCAACGACGTCATCAAAAGGTTCTGGAAGAAGCTCCGGCCCTAGGGATCGATGATGAAACCCGACAACGCATGGGCGAACTCTGTGTATCTGTCTGCGAAAAACTCAAATATCGCGGCGCCGGCACCTTTGAGTTCCTGTTCGAGAACGGCGAGTTCTATTTCATTGAAATGAACACCCGGGTTCAGGTCGAACATCCGGTGACCGAAGCCATCACCGGTATAGACATCATCAAGGAACAGCTAAAGATAGCCGCAGGTGAGCCCTTAACTTACCAACAGCAAGACATCGAATTTCGTGGTCACGCCATTGAATGCCGGATTAATGCTGAAGACCCGGACAGCTTTCTGCCCTCTCCTGGTCGCGTTTTGCATTACCACGCCCCCGGCGGGCCCGGTGTGCGCATGGACTCCCATCTTTACTCCGGTTACACAGTGCCACCAAACTATGACTCGATGATCGGCAAGCTTATTGTTCACAGCGAAGACCGACCTGGTGCCGTGCGTCGCATGAAAGCCGCTCTCGGTGAGATGATTGTCGACGGTATCACCTGCAATATAGCCTTGCATGAGCGGATACTGGCAGACAGCCGATTTACCGACGGCGAGGTTTCAATCCATTTTTTAGATCAATGATCTAAAGTCAGCAACCTAGTTCAGTCCCTAAAAGGCCAGCGATGCCAGGTGTTTTAGGGACTGGTTTTCAAAGCGTTATTATTCGGTCGTAAATTCAACACTCACCGATACCAACCCCATCGGATCTAACCCTCGATATATCGCCTGATATCGACCCGCCTCGGGAGCCAGTGGTCGGGTCAGGCTACCCAGAGAGATCAGGTCACCGGGCTGCAATGCGTCGCCATTCTGACGTAAATGTTGCACTAACCACAGCACCACATTAAGCGGGTCACCGAGTAAATCAACACCGGTTCCGGATGCCAACACTGCGCCAGTCGGATCATACAATTCGACGCTAAAATCTCGCAGCCGTTGATGCCAGTTCTGGTTCCCGACCAGGGTTATCGGCTCACCTAGCACGCCGTACCTTGCCCCGCAGTTCACTGTCACTAGCCGTGCCGCGGTTAGCTTGGTGGACCACAAGGGATCAGGCAGTTCGATAAAAGGAATAATCGCATCGATATGGGTCAGTAAATCATCCAGATTGGTGACATCATTGATACCAACATCGCCAACCCTGACTAGCAGATCTGCTTCAACCAGGCCGCGAGCACCAAACTTTACCGGCAGCCTCGCGGGAGACTGCAACAGCATTTGCTGCCGAAACTGGCCATAGAGTGGTTCAGACAGGCCAAAATGCTGCTGTGACGACCTAGATGTCATCGCTACCTTGAACCCCCGGCGTGGGCCTAGCCGATCTTTAGTTGCCTGAACATACTGATGCTGAAACAGATACGCCTCATCAAGGCCTAAATCGTCGCCTCCAGTTTCAAGCAGTTGACTCTGAAAATAGGCATCTACCACCTGTTCAACTGACGGCCCGGCATGAAGCTGCAGCGGATTTAACAAGACCAATACGCCTAGCAGAACAATCTCAGTCCCCAACCAACGCTGAAGACCAAGATTAAAAATTGTGTTCATGGACAATCCTTATTGACGCCAGAAAGTTGGGGTAAACAGCACCAGCAATGTAAACACCTCTAACCGGCCCAGCAGCATGGCCACACATAGCACCCACTTGCCCATCCCGCTAACGGAAGAAAAATTCTCTCCCACCTGGCCAAGCCCAGGTCCTAGATTAGTAATGCAGGCTGCCACCGCGGAGAAAGCCGTCACCAAGTCCGGTTCGGTGGTCGCTAACAGCAAATAGATAAACACGAATACGGTTACGTAGACCGAAAAGAACCCCCAAACCGATTCTATGACCCGGTTTGACAACACCTGGCCACCAACCTTAACGGCGATCATGGCATTCGGATGGACCACCTTAATAATCTCCCTGACCCCCTGGCGATAGAGCAACAACGCCCGAATAACCTTGATGCCACCTGCCGTTGAACCCGCACACCCTCCCACGAAAGCCAGTATGAGCAACATGATAGGGACGGCACCGGGCCATTGATAATGCGGTGCAATCGTAAAACCTGTCGTGGTGCCAATCGATATGGTTTGAAAAACACCCAACCGAAATCCTTCGGACCAGTTATTAGCAACTCCAGAGATCAACAAATAGCAGACCACCACCATGGAAACCACGGCCAGAATCAGCAGATAGGCCCTAAATTCAGGATCCGCTAGATAAGGCTTAACGCTCATACCCCGTAAAGCAAAAAAATGTAGTGAAAAATTAACTCCGGCTAACAGCATAAAGACAATTGCGACCATCTCGATAGCGGGACTATCAAACCAACCCAGACTGGCATCATGAGTAGAAAAACCCCCGATAGCCACTGTAGAAAAGGCATGACTAACCGCATCGAAACCACTCATTCCGGCCAGCCAATACGAAAGTCCGCACAACAGAGTCATGCCTAAATAAATAAACCAGAGCGCTTTGGCGGTTTCGGCAATACGGGAGGTCATTTTGCTGTTTTTAACCGGCCCCACTATTTCAGCTTTATACAGCTGCATGCCGCCGATACCCAACATCGGTAACACCGCTACCGCCAGAACAATAATCCCCATGCCACCCAGCCACTGCAGTTGCTGACGGTAATAGCGAATCGATAATGGCAAATCATCGATACCCACTATAATGGTGGCACCGGTGGTAGTCAGACCAGACATGGACTCAAAAACGGCGTCGGTAATTGATAGCCCTGGCTGCGGCGCTAAATAAAGCGGAATCGCGCCAAACAACGCAAGCACAACCCAAAACAGGGCCACCACCAGGAAGCCCTCTTTGGTGCCCAGATCATCTGTGCCGCGGCGAACCGGTAACCACAACAAGGCACCGGTAAGCACTGTAATCAAATAGGCGGTTAAAAAAGCAGGGGCACTACCATCTTGGCTAAAATAGGCAATAAACCAGGGCGGAATCTGGGTGACACTAAAAATAACCAGCAGCACACCAAATATTTTTTGAATCGCTAAAAAATGCATGCTGACAACAAGCCCTTACTAAGTAGTGACTAGAAGAAACGCCGTTTGCGACTGGTAACCGTTTCAAATAACTTCTCCACCTCACGAATATGCTGCTTATCGACCATAAACAGAATCACGTGATCGCCGGTCTGTATCTCGATATCGTGATGACTGATCAGCACTTCATCCCCTCGCACTACCGCTCCAATGGTGGCACCCGGCGGTAAAGAAATTTCTCCGATAGTACGGCCAACCACTCTGGAATGCTCTTTATCCCCATGGGCCACCGCCTCGATGGCTTCTGCGGCGCCGCGGCGCAACGAGTGGCCAACCACCACGTCACCATGACGAACCTGAGATAACAACCGACTAATGGTTGCCAATTTGGGTGATATCGCCACATCTATGGCACTGCTCTGTACCAGTTCAGCATACGAAGTACGATTAATCAGTGCCATTACCCGCTTGGCACCACGGCGCTTGGCCAGCATCGACGAAAGAATATTAGCCTCTTCATCGTTGGTAACCGCACAAAACACGTCGGTCTGCTCGATGGCTTCAGAATCAAGTAATTCTTCGTCTGCACCATTGCCCAGAAACACTAACGTCTTTTTGAGCTGTTCCGCCAGGTATTGTGCTCGCTGCGGTGAACGCTCTATCAACTTAACGTTGTAATCCTGTTCTAACGCTGCGGCCAGGCGCATGCCGATATTTCCGCCGCCAGCGATCACCACCCGTTTGACCCCTTTCTGTGAGGGCGCAAACTCATTCATCACCTTACGAATATCAGGTGTGGCAGCCAGGAAAAACACTTCATCTTTGGGCTGAATAACCGTATCCCCGGTGGGAATAACAGACTCTCCATCCCGATAGATGGCAGCCACTCGGGTGTCTTGTTCTGGAATATGCTCACGAATAGCGGCTAATTTGCTACCAATCATTGGCCCGCCCTTGTCAGCACGCATCGCCACTAGCTTGACCTTACCGCCGGCAAAATCCAGCACCTGCAGAGAGCCGGGGTATTTAATCAACTGCTGTACATAATCAGTGACTAGCTCCTCAGGGTTAATCAACACATCAACATGAAACGCCTGGCGATCAAATAATTCCTGTGCTTCCAGGTAAGCTTGCTGACGGATTCTGGCAATTTTCATCGGCGTATGGAACAGCGTATAAGCAATTTGGCAGGCAACCATATTGACTTCGTCATTACTGGTCACCGCTAACAACATGTCCGCTTCACGGGCACCGGCTTCGCGCAGTATGACCGGATTAGCGGCATGACCCTGCACAACTCTTAAATCAAGGCGATCTTCGATTGCCCTTAAGGCATCGGCATCCGAATCGACCAGGGTAACGTCATTGTTCTCGCCGACCAGCGCCTCAGCGACCGTGCTACCCACTTGTCCAGCACCCAGAATCAAAACTCGCACGACAACCCCCTGAAAATTCGTAACAACGTCAGCACCAATTTATAACCTGAACCAAAACCTGGCTGATTATGATGCTTTCCATCAGTCTAATTCTATTAACCTGGTGGCTATTTGTATCAATCCTCACCAAAAAACTGGCCAGCCACCACCTGTCGAGAATTTAGAAAATCTTTTACTGACATCGACTTACCCCCTGCAGGCTGCAGATGGGTTAACAATAAGACCCCATCACCGGTCGCAACACTTAACCCTGAAGGTCCAACTTCAACAATCTCTCCGGGGACTGCATCGACTGATAGTGCAGATAGCTGGCTACCAACCATTTTCAACCGTTCATCAGATAGAAAAGAATAGGCCATTGGCACCGGGTTTAGCCCACGAATCTGCCGGTCAATCTGCTGTGCTGATGCGGCCCACACTATTCGGGCTTCCAATTTATCCACTTTTTTAGCATAGGTCATGCCGTTATCCGGCTGCGGAGTCGCCTCAACACTACCATCCTCAATCTGGCCCACGCTTGTCACCAGGCATTGGGCCCCAAGCTCTGCCAATCGATTATGCAATTGGCCGGTGGTTTCGTTCGGCCTGATAGCTAATGTATGTTGTAGCAACATAGGACCGGTATCCAGGCCCGCATCCATCTGCATTACGGTAATACCGGTCTGCTCGTCGCCATTGATAATAGCCCGATGAATCGGTGCAGCGCCTCGCCACCGAGGCAGTAAAGAGGCATGAACGTTCACTGCTCCAAACCGCGGTTTATTCAATACAACTTCCGGCAATATTTGCCCGTATGCAACAACAATCAGTAGATCCGCCTGATCTTCAGCAATAAGCTGCAGTTGATCGTCGCCTGCAAATTGTTCTGGTTGCCTCACCGACAAACCCAACTCTAGCGCTAATCGCTTAACCGGACTAAACAATAGTTTCCTACCGCGACCTTTGGGCCGATCTGGCTGACAATAAACCGCTGTCACCTGATGGCCCGCATCAACCAAAGCCTGTAATGATGGCGCCGCAAACGCAGGCGTACCCGCAAACAGAATTTTCAGACTCAAGCGAGCTCCGCCTGGCGTTTCATTTTGACCAATTTTTTACGAATCCTGTCGCGCTTCAAACCAGAAATATGGTCAACGAACAATTTGCCATCTAAATGATCAATTTCATGCTGGATACAGATCGCTGCCATCCCGTTGAATCTCTGCTCGCTGCTTTGACCCTTATCGTTATGCCAACGCAAGAGGATCTCTTCTGCCCGCTCAACGTTTTCATAAAAACCGGGAACCGATAAACAGCCCTCATCACTATTCGTTTCCCCGTCATACTCCAGAATCACAGGGTTAAAAAATATTTCGAGCTTGTCCTGAGCTTCAGTTAAATCCATTACAAATAATCGATATGGCTGGTCCACCTGCGTAGCCGCTAAACCAATGCCTGGAGCAGCATACATAACCAGCCCCATCTGTTGAGCTAAATCGCTCAGGTTCTGATCAGGCATAGTGACTGATCTAGCAATCGTTCTCAGACGGTCGTCCGGAAATTCCAAAATAGTTAATGTAGACATAGGGGTTACGAGCGTTTATTCTCTAATTACTTTAAACTGGCTACCGCCAATTGATCTTCGTAATCACCACTGAATAGCCGTGTTGAAAACTGAGAAAAATGTCGATAGTTGACTTTGTTAAATTGTAACCGACAGAGAAAAGGCATGACCATCAAGAAGCTGATCGGATTGCTCTCTATTTCGCTGCTTTCACTCTCTTTAGTGGCAGCAGAAATTCCAAAAGTAAAAACCGACTCCCCGCAAACTTACATTGTTCAAACTGGAGATTCTCTCTGGAAAATTGCGGATATTTTTTTGCAAAACCCCTGGCTCTGGCCAAGTGTATGGCAAAACAATGCACAAATAGAAAACCCACACCTGATCTACCCAGGTGATGTGATCGCACTAATGATCACTTCGGAAGGACCCAAGCTGGTCGTTAATCCGAAGGCTAATCAAGTTACTGGCGGAGAAATTCGTCTATCTCCAAAAATCATCCAAGAGGAACATCAGCGCTCTATTCCTCTAATTCCGCTAAATGAGATCGCACAATTTTTACAACAGTCAACCGTACTTAACGACGGTGACCAGAACAGTTATCCCTACATCCTTGGCGGGCTCGGTGAACATGTCATTTCAGGGTCTGGAGATAAAGTTTACGGTCGGAAGATTGGCGGCGATGAGAACCTCAATATCTTTCGATTAGGCAACCCCTACATTAGCTCCACAACCAAGGAAAACCTTGGTTATGCCGCACTTTATGTCGGCCGGTCTGCAGTCCTTAAAAAAGGTGATCCATCTATCCTGCTGATCACTAATTCGAACCGCGAAGTACTACCAGGCGATATTCTGCTGCCAATCAACAATGATGCAATAGAACCAAATTTCAAGCCAAGGCCTGCTGCTGCAGATTTCAGTGGCGCTATAATTGATGTAGTCGATGGGGTAAGTCAGATTGGCCAATACAATGTTGTTGTCATTGACAGGGGCATGCGGGACGGACTGGAAGAAGGACACACGTTAAAAGTATTAAAAAACACAGGTCAGACCTTTGATACTAGAGCCTCTGAATGGGTAGACCTTCCAGCAGAGATGGTCGGCACATTACTGGTTTTTAAAAGTTTTGAGAAAGTAAGTTTTGGCCTCATTATGTCCTCCACTACTGCAATAGAACTGTTAGACCGGGTCGTCGGAGAGGCTAGTTAAGCAAGGGCTTAATCATCCTGACTTCTGGCAATAGCTTAGTTTATAGCCTCGCGCTTAGCAGGGCTCCAGGTATTGGACCCACGCGCTACAAGCAATTAGTCGACCATTTTGAGAGCGCTGAACAGGTCTTCAAAGCCAACAAGCAACAGCTCAAAGAACTGCTCAGTGCTCTGCCGATCAGCCACGAATTATTTGGTTACCTCAGTAAACCAGTTAACAGTCATGATTTTGAAGTTGAATTAAGTTTCGCTGATATAACCGGCCAATCAATCGTCGGTTACGGCTGGCCCGGATACCCAAGGTTACTTGCCCAAATCAGTGATCCGCCACCGCTAATTTATCTGAGGGGAGACCCCGCCGTACTCAACGAACCCCAATTAGCTATTGTTGGCAGTCGAAACGCCAAACAGCGCAGTCTTCGTCGCAGTAGAGAATTTTCTAGCGTGCTGGCGAATATGGGAATTACGGTTAATAGTGGGCTAGCAGTCGGCGTTGATCATGCCGCACATACAGGGGCGCTGGACGGAAATGGCCTGACTGTCGCTGTACTGGGCAATGGACTGAACTCTATTTATCCGCGTCAACACCACTCACTAGCGGAACAAATTCTTACCCACGGTGGTCTATTGGTGTCGGAACAACCACCCGATAGCCCACCGCTAGCGGCCCATTTTCCTAAGCGCAATCGAATTATCAGTGGCTTATCATTAGGAGTGCTAGTGATTGACGCTACTGCCAAAAGCGGTTCCCTGGTCACTGCCCGTTTAGCGGCAGAGCAAGGCAGAGAGGTTTTTGCCTTACCCGGCGATATCGATAACCCTAACAGTAAAGGCTGTCACCTGTTAATCAGGGAGGGAGCTCAACTTACCGAAACCGTTCAAGAAATACTACAATGCATTGCGCCTCAACTAGAACCTTACCTGCACTCCACAGCTGTTACTAAGGCCGATACAAAAGAACTGAAAGATACTGAACAACTGATTGTTGATTCTATTGGTGATCACAGTAGCTCTGTTGATCAACTGTCTACAAATACTGGATTGACGTCAGCGGCAGTTTCTTCCATCCTGTTGTCTTTAGAACTGGCAGGAATCGTTTGTAGCCAGAGTGGAGGCAAATTTAGTAAAACTTGATCTGGAAGGATGGATGAAACAATCTGTGCTAGATGTACTGATATACCTACTTGAAGAATACGAAGACGAAGACGAAGACGAACAAGAGATTGATATAGAAAGAGAAATTCTCACCAAAGAGCTGTTAACGGCTGGATTCAATAACCACTCTATTGGTCAGGCCTGGGGTTGGTTAGATGAGCTGACATTGCAGATCGATAACCCCGAGCCGATACGAAGCTTTGAGCTAAACAATTCTTCTCGGGTATTAAGTGCGCTCGAAAAACATCAACTGTCTTATGCGGCCCAATGCTATCTGGCGACACTTCAATCCAGTGATTTAATTGACCCGATAACATATGAACTGATTCTCGACCGCCTGATCGCGCTCGATTGTGAAGCTGAAGAGCTAGAAATGGAGCAGATCCGCTGGGTAGTGTTGATGGTCAGCTTCAACAGAGTGACGGACCCGCGGCTTTATTTGGCTTTAGAAACACTTATATTTTCCGACTTGGAAACACAACTAAACTAACATCCTGATCATAAAGACAGCGACGTTAGCATCCTCAATTCATGGATATTTACTAAACACCAACTATGGTCACTAGTGTAGTAGTAGTCGAATCACCAGCGAAGGCTAAAACAATTAATCGATACTTAGGGAGCGATTATAAGGTCCTTGCTTCCTATGGACACGTCAGAGATCTGATCGCCAAAGAAGGTGCTGTCGATTATCGCAATAATTTTAGGATGAATTATCAGCCGATTGAGCGTAATGATAAGCATGTTAAGGCGATCCAGAAAGCGCTCAAAAACGCCGACGAACTGATTCTCGCAACTGACCCGGATAGAGAGGGCGAAGCCATTGCCTGGCATCTTTGCGAACAACTTATCGAAAATGGTGTTTTAAAGAAACAAAAAGTGATGCGGGTGGTCTTTAATGAGATTACCGAAAAAGCGGTGTTGGATGCAGTGGCTAACCCGGGTGAAATCCAGATGGACCTGGTGAACGCCCAGCAGGCCAGGCGGGCACTGGACTATCTGGTGGGCTTCAATATATCGCCTTTAATGTGGCGCAAAATTCGACCTGGCCTTTCTGCCGGGAGAGTGCAAAGTCCTGCATTGAGACTAATCGCAGAACGAGAACTTGAGATCCAGGCTTTCAAACCTAAAGAATACTGGACCATTGAAGCCCAGACTGCAGCCCTGTCAGATGGCAAACTAAAAAAAATATCAGCAAAACTTACCAAATTGAACGGCAAAACCGTCAGCCAATTTACGTTAACAGACGAAGCTGGGTCTCTGGCTGCGAAACAAACATTGCTCGACGGGGCAGCTGGGACGTTAACCGTCGAAACAATAAAGAACAAAGAACGTAAACGCAATCCTTTGCCGCCGTTCACCACTTCGACGATGCAACAAGAGTCCTCCCGCAAACTTGGGTTTACCGCTCAAAGAACAATGCGTATCGCTCAGCAACTTTATGAAGGGGTAGATGTTGGTGGTGAAGGGGTTGGACTCATTACCTACATGCGTACCGATTCGGTATCCTTGGCCACCGAAGCAGTTAATGAAATCCGAGAATTAATCACCACCAAATTTGGACCGGATAACCTGCCCAAAGAACGCAGGACCTTCAAAAACCGATCTAAAAACGCACAGGAGGCCCATGAGGCAATCCGTCCTTCGTCAGCACTCAGAACACCCGAACAAATTAGCAGCGCCCTCAACCGGGATCAGTTAAAGCTCTACACACTAATTTGGCAACGTACCATCGCCTGCCAAATGATACCTGCGGTATCACATATTGTTACTATCGATCTTTCCGCCGGTACTGCTGGAATGTTCAGGGCTAACGGTTCAGTTATCGTTGTGCCTGGGTACCTTGCGGCCTATAAGTCTGCCAGCGATGGTGAAGAAGAAGACAAGCTGTTACCAGTTGTCACTGAAGGGGATAAATTAAAACTCAATGAAATTATCGCAGACCAGCACTTCACCGAGCCACCGCCAAGGTTTAACGAAGCTAGTCTGATAAAGACACTAGAAGAGCACGGTATCGGCCGACCATCGACCTATGCCTCGATAATTTCTACGCTACAACAACGTGAATACGCGATTTTAGATAACAAGCGCTTTATACCCTCTGACGTCGGTATGGTCGTTAACCGGTTTTTGACCAACTATTTCGCTCAATACGTTGATTACGATTTCACCGCTAAACTGGAAGATGACCTCGATGCGGTTGCCCGAGGCGAAGCCAAGTGGATACCTTTATTAGAAGGCTTCTGGAGCCCCTTTTACGAAAGGATTGTTGAGATTGAAAAAACCGTCACTCGCAAAGAAGTGACCCAACAACCCCTGGATGAAAAATGTCCTGAATGCGATAGCCAATTATCGTTAAGGCTTGGAAAGCGCGGTAATTTTATTGGCTGTACCAACTATCCGGATTGTTCTTTCACCAAAAATGCTAGCACTGGAGAGCCCGTCGCCGAGCCCGAGGTTAT
>JAESTY010000128.1 GCA_016763355.1 Immundisolibacteraceae bacterium | reverse complement strand
TTTGGCCACCGATAGCGGGTTCGCACCTGGCGCCAATATCACCGATACGAAGACAGAATTGATGCCCTGGAACCAATGCAGGGATTCATAGTCTTCCAGACCGAGTTCGATGTCGGCGATATCACCGAGACGCACCAGGGTGCCGTCGCGGTTAGAAACCACCAGCCGCTCAAAATCTTCGACCTGGTTGATATCAGTAGTTGCTTCCAGATCGACGGTGACATATTCACCCTTTACCGAACCAATGCCGGATAGGTAGTTGTTGGCCCTGAGCACCTGGGTGACATGGTTAGCAGTAATATCCAGCGCCGCCATTTTGGTTGGATCGAGCCAGATGCGCATGGCGTAGGAACGTTTGCCGGAAATACTTGCGCTACCAACGCCGTTGACTGCTTGTAGCTTGGGTTGTACGACCCTGAGGACATAATCGTTGATCTGTGCAGGAGTAAAAGCCTCTTCACTATAAAAAGGGATATACATCAGCGCAATATCTTGTCCCGTCTGCGAGTTAATCACCGGGTCTTCGGCTTCCGCTGGCAATATGCCACGCTGGCTGGCGACCTTAGACTGGATCTCCGATACCGCTGCATTGGAATCGTAGTTAAGCTTCATGTGAGCTTTGATGATCGATAGCCCCTGACGACTGCTGGAAGAGAGGTAGTCGATGCCGTTGGCTTCAGAAATGGCGCTCTGCAGTGGCGTGGTGATAAAACCCTGGATCAGTTCGCTGGATGCGCCCGGGTATGAGGTGGTGATAGTGACCACCGTATCCCTGGTTTCAGGAAATTGGCGAACTTCCATAGAACCGAGCGAACGCAGGCCGATGACCAGAATCAACAGACTAATGACGCTGGCCAGTACCGGTCGAGTAATAAATATATCGGTAAATTTCATCGCTATTATTCCCGCTCGCCAGGTGCTGGTTTGTCAGAGATCAACACCTGGATGCCGTCTCGTAGTTTGATTTGACCAGCGCTAACCACCTGGTCATTAAGTTCGAGGCCGGCGGTTATTTCAACTCGACCATCTCGAGACTCACCAGTCGCAATTTGTTTGCGTTCGACAGTGAACATTTCATTGTTGTTATGGATGGCGAACACGCTGTCGCCGTAGGTGGTGTAGGTGATGGCCGTGTCTGGCAGGGTGAGTACGGTATTGATCTGGCCGGTGAACAGGGTTATCTGGGTAAACATACCAGGGCGCAGAAGATGGCCTGGATTATCGACGGTAGCGCGTACCCGAATATTGCGAGAAGCATCTTCAACCTGAGGACTGACTGCGCTGATAATGCCGTTAAAACTTTGATCAGGATAGGCGTCTACGGATATCTGTACGGTTAAACCAGTCCGGGCGGCACGTAATCTGATTTCTGGCAGGGTGAAATCCAGGTAGAGCTGGTCAAGGGCCTGTAGAGCCACGATTGGGGCCCCGGCGGGCAGGAACTGGCCTAAATCAACTTCCCGAATACCCAGGGTGCCAGCAAATGGAGCGGTGATCTGTTTCTTGCCGATCAGTGCATGTTGGAGTTCGACCGCGGCGTTGGCCTGCTCTAATTGAGCCTGGGCTTCATCGAGGTTGGATTCAGAGGCAAAGTTCTTTTTTGCTAACCGGTTGGCACGGTCTAAATTGATTTTCGCCAGCCGTTGTCCCGCTTGCAGTCGTCGCAGTTCTGCCTTATCGGCCACCGTGTCGAGTTCAATCAGCAGATCACCGGCTTCCACTGTGTCACCAGATTCAAAGTGCAACCCGCTAACTTTGCCGGGTAGTTCATTGCTGACAGTAACGCCGCTTTTTGCGGTTAGTGCCCCAACTGCATTTAGATACGGTTGCCATTGGTTGCTAATGACCCGGGTGCTGGCCACGGTGGGATGCGGCGGCACATAGTGGTGTTCCATGGCGTATAAGATTTGGCTGAAGCGGCCGCCGAATAGTGCTGCAAAGAGCGCCAGGGTTAATCCGAGAACTAGAAAGAGTCGTTTGTTCATTTTGTGGTTAGCGTCCTTGTTAAGTTATTCGTTCCAACAGCGTTATCTAACGTGTCAGATTTTAGCTCGGTTTAATGGGTGGAAATGTTACTGCCTGAGCATCACGGTCGTTGGATTTGTGCTTCTACGCCAGCTAACAGTTTCATCAACAGAGTGTTGAGTTCCTGCTGCTCGTCGTCGGAGATAAGCTGGTTTAAAAGTGCGGTGTCGTTGTTGAGTACATCATTCAAAGCGGTTTCAGCTTTGTTGACCCCAGATTTGGTGAGGCGGACTCGCTTTATGCGTTTGTCGTCAGGGTCGTTAATACGCTCTACCAACTGCTTTTCTTCCAGTTGGTGTAGCACCTTAGTGAGACCTCCGGAGGTGATCAAAGTGCTATTGCCCAGCGCTGTTGGGGTCAATTCATAGGGCGGCGCCATTTTGCGCAGAGTTACCAGCACATCGAATTCGGCGGTGGCCAGGCCATGTTCAAGGATGGCGGGGCGATCATTGGCGAACAGCAGGTCCCGTAATCGGGCAATGCAGGTCACCAGGTCGCCGGCAGGGGTGACTGCTGCCGGCCAGTTTTGAACCATCTGTTCTCGAATCTGGGTCAGGGTGCGGCAATTTTTATTGCTAATGTCAGGAGCCATACTTGTTAAAGCCTACGGGTACGAAATGACGTTGTGGTCGTTTGGGGCGCGCATCATAGCGAGTATCTTTCTAGAAAGATAGATATCTTTCTAAAAAGATTTCTTAAAAGGTTTTCAGGAAGATTTCTAGATAGCAATAGTTCGGTTGGAAAGTGCCCGATATCGTTAGCGGACCATGGGCCTAAATCGGGCTATTAGTTGGTTTATTGCAACACTCTGTTGTCGGCAAAGACTTTGCTGCATTCGCTGGTACTATCCGGGAATGGCTCAACGGTGCAATGAAGCGCTTCGCAAGTCCATTAATTCAATAATTTGAACATTGAGAGGTGGTTAAAATGAGTAGCCCTAAAATTGTCGATCAGGCCACCTGGCTGCAGAGTCGGTTGGAACACCTCAAAGACGAAAAAGAATTCAATCGGTTACGCGATAAGCTCAGCGCTCAGCGCCGAGAACTACCCTGGGTAACAGTTGAAAAGCAGTACCTATTTGATACAGCGGGCGGCCAGCAATCTTTGGCAGATCTGTTTGGCGACCATGATCAGTTAATCGTGCAGCACTTTATGTATGGCCCGGACTGGGATGAGGGCTGTCCGTCCTGTTCGTTCTGGCAGATAGTTTCAGTGGTACCACGGTACATATGAATCACCGCAATATTTCGTTTGTGGCCGTGTCTCGAGGCCCTCTGGACAAATTACTGGCCTATCAAAAACGGATGGGCTGGGATTTTCCCTGGGTGTCTTCACTAGAGAACGACTTTAACTTTGATTTTCAGGCCTCATTTACTGAAGCCGAAATAGAAGCTGGTGAGGTCTATTACAACTATCGTCAAACCACCTTTCCCAGTTCGGAATCCCCCGGCGCAAGTGTGTTTGCCAAAAATGAGGCCGGTGAGGTGTTCCATACCTATTCCTGCTATAGCCGCGGACTGGATATGCTCAACGGCGCTTATCACTATATGGATATCGCACCCAAAGGCAGGGATGAAGCTGAACTACCCTGGCCGATGGCCTGGTTAAAGCGTAACGATCAATATCCTGACTAGCGGTTTAATGCAGTATCGCCAAAGCACAGCCGCTGAGTGCAATCAACATATAGACGAAACTCAGCGGTGTGATGACCTCTGATTTACCGATCACAAAGCGGCTGAAAAGTAGCATAAACAACGAGTCGAGCGAGATCAGGATCACCGCAATCGCCGTGTTTTCCATTAAATGAAGGGCGGTAAACGCAGCAATCTGGCCGCCGGTGCTGAACAGGCCGGCCAGTAACATTGGCATTCTTGAAGTCGGTGGACCGAAATAGCTCAGTCGCAGCGGCAGGCCTCGGCTTTTGTAATTCATCGTGATCAATATCACGCTGGTTAACAGGGCGCCGATAATAACGCCGACTATCGGTGATGCCATCGATTCCAGGCCCAGCCGGCGAGCAATGTAGCCTAGTCCCCAGCAGGCGGCAGACGCAGCGCCAAAGGTCCAGCCAAGGGCCAGGTTTGCGCCGCTGTCGATAACCGATTGTTTGCCCTTTAACTGTCCATTTAACAGCCAGAGGCCCACACCTAATAATAGAGTCGCCAGGATGATCTGGTTATCTAGTGATTGTCCTAACCAAAGCCAGCCTGCCAGTGCCGCAACCACCGGTGAGAAAGATTTAAACGAAGCAGCTCGGGATGGGCCGATGTGTTTCATGGCGATCAGAACCGTATATCGACCCCCAAAGGAGGACAGCAGACCGGCGACCACAAACCAGCCAATGGCGACCAGGTCCCAGGTTGGAACACCACCAAAAAGCCCACCGCCGAATTGAAAGCCAAAGATAACCAGGGTGCAGGTCAGATTGATCAAGGTGACAGCGAGCAGCTCGTTGCCACGTTTTACACCTGCGCTCTGAGCACGGTTCATGAACAGGAAGGCGAGGGCGAACAGAAATCCGCTAGAGAGGGCGATCAGGGTGTGCCAGAGCATGGTGGTTCCGTTATCGAAAAGGCGCTGCAGGATACGGTGATTTGAGATCGGGTCAAGCGCTGCTTGAATATCTGTTAACGTAACGTCAGCGTTGATCGAGTTTGAATAGAATTGATGATAATTCAGGCGGTGGATGTGTTCGATAAAGTATCGATTCCGACTGTTTGAATTTCAGTGACTAGATTTCCGTTTAATCGCTAGATTTAAGTGTTTACCATCGTCATTCTGACCGCTAGTTTTAAGCGAGTGGTCGGTAACAATAATTTCGGGGAGTTTGAATAATGACAGTTCCATTTTGGTGTTTATTAATCATGGTTTTTATTCCGTACGTGCTTTCAGGCGTGGGCGGCTATTTCAAGACCAAACAGTTTGGTAGTGTGGATATTAAGACTCCGCGCCTACAGGCGAAACAGCTGGAAGGTGCCGGACACCGTGCCCAGGCAGCGCAGGAAAATGCCTGGGAAGCGGTGGCCGTATTCACCGCTGCAGTGATGATGGCTCATTTTGCTGGCGCTGATGCTGCTGCGTCAGCCAATGCTGCAATGCTGTTTATTGTTGCGCGTATTGCCCATCCAATCATTTATCTGGCAGATATTGGCCCGCTTAGAACGGTCTCATTTGTGGTTGGACTCGGTGCCTGTATCTGGTTGTTCGTGTTAGCTGCGAATGCGCCAGTGGTGTCTGTAATGCCGATGGTTAATTTGTAGGTCGGATGATGTAACCCGGCAGATTGGTCTGCCGGGTTACTGTTTTAAAAACTGTCGGTGAGTCGGCTGTAAAAACTCACCGTAGATTCGTACCTGACCAGCTCAGTTTGATTGGTCAACTGCGAATTAAAGCAGGCTAATAACGGCAGTGCCCGCGCAAAATACGACAGCCTGGGAACTCGGTTAGATTTGATCCAGCGCCGCCAGATTATTCACACGAATAATCTTCTGTAAAGACTCAACATAAACAGAGCCACGGGCGGAGTATTTTTCCAGCCCCACAGCGAGTTGCTCGCCGTTGAGTGGCAAATTTTGTTGCCTTAACCCCGCCCGAATATCTCTGAGCGGCTGGTAAGCCGGGTGACTATTCAAATTTAAAAAATAGGCCGCCACTGACTGTTGCCACGAAGGATAACTGGCAACTTCATGATTCATACCTTCCGGCCGGCTTTTCGGTACCAGGCCGCAGCCAACTTTAAAACACCATTGTCCATAGAGATTGTTAGCCTGCAGGGCAAAGCGCGACTGCCCCCAGGCTGATTCGTTGGCGGCCTGGGCCAGTGCTAACGACGGTGGCAATAGATCGACTCGGGTTAATAATAAATCGATCAGAGCAATATCGACGCTGGCGGTTTTCGTGAGGCGGTAGCGACGTATTAAATGGTTAATGAGTTGCTGGTCTGTTGCGGTCAGTGTTTGTTCAAGAATTAACAGCTGGCGGATAACCAGAATACGTTGTTGTAGTTGGCGCGTGGCTTCATTTTGTTGCTGCACTAGCGGTATTAACCGACTAAAAAATCGCTCTTTTTTTACACTAACTGGAATTACAGGCGGTGACAGCGGCTTTTCAGCCATTGGTTGCGCTGGTGTTTTTATTGGCAGTGGCGCAACGATCAATAGCGGTTCTACAGGGGCTAGCTTGACCGGCAACTGCACGGAACGATAACTCACCACAGCGATTACCAGGGCTCCAACCAGCAGAAAAGTGGTGAGCAGTAGTTGTTGGTTTTTAGAGGTCATAACGAGTGGCTGCCATTATGCCACCGACTGGCGGTTTTTCGGAAACCAGAAGGCTGATCAGTGCTTCTATAAATATTCACTGTTCAGATAGCGGGCGGGCATTGGTATATTTGAGCGCAAGTGAGGATTAAGAGCAATTACGGGAATCGAAAGGGAGAGGGAAATGGCCGACGGGCTAGCGCTAGGTAAGTTTCATCATATTAGTGTGGTCGTGAGCGACATTGATGCAGCGATGAAAGGTAACAGCCGTTACTTTGGTATTCGTCAGTGGTCGGTACGCAATTTCGAAGCTGACCGATTGCCTGGGTCACCTGATAGTGGTTTTATCAGTGCGGTAGGTAGCAGTGATTCGTTTACCCTGGAATTATTGCAACCGCTTACTCCTGATTCACCTCATGCGGCCTTTAGATCTTGGCGTGGAGAGGGTATGAGTCATGCTGTTAGTCGCTGTTCGCCGGTTGAGGCACAGTTACTTCAGCGGCAACTTGATCAGCGCGGTATTGGCTATAGCCACCAGCTAAACCTGGATGGCAAGGTGCGCAGCCTGCAGATTGATAGTCGCCCTCACTTGAGTGGTCTGGGGTTAGAAGTTCAGGTCGATGAGGCGGGTGGATTCGATGGCCTGCCAGTAAATCGGGTGGTTAATTATGAATTTTTGCCGATACTGCCTGTGGACAAGCTTTATCACGTCGGTATTGTGGTTAATGATCGCCAGCAGGCAATGGAAAATTTTCGAGAGTTACTGGATTTTCCCGAGTTTTTGCCGATGGATTTAGAAGTGGGAACATCGCTCTCAAGTGTTATCTATAAAGGTGAGTCGGTAGACCATAGTGCGCAGGTGGCCTTTAGCCGTGCCAACGGGTTCTGTTTTGAAATTATGCAGCCGGGGTCGGGTCATGGGGCTTATCAGGAATTTCAGCAGCAATATGGTCAGGGGATGCAGCATTTTTTTCCAACCATTTGTGATCAATCCGTGTTCGATGCCGCGATTCCGCAACTTCAGGACGTTGGTGTTGACGTGACCCTTAAAGGGGTTATTGATGGGGTGATGAACTATTACTACCTGTCCACAGAACAATTGCTTGGGGGCGTGACCATCGAAGTAATTTGTCCCCATGAAGATGCATGGATGGAGGTAATGGGCATGACGCCCGAGCAGGGCTATTTGATCGGCTTGTAAATAACGATCCTTAATGGGATCAATAACAACATTCTGGAAGCAGATATTGAAGAATTTTTCGTCACTGCCAGTCGCTAAGAAACTTGCCGTACTGGTTCGCATTGAACCCGGATGTTTAGGGCCAAAGGGAACCGAAGAAATTGATCGTTTCTGCGATTATGCCCAACAACAATTTGAGCACGTAGACGCCAGCTTTATTCATTGGGATATTGCCCCGAGACGGGATAAAAACCTGCCTGAGTTGCAGTACCAGATCAACAACAGAAACCTGTCGAATAAAAAAGCCGAGCTTTATTTAGCCCATTTCAATAAATGTGTGAATGAATTTGAAGATCATTTTCATGAAGAACTCGACGTTGCCATAGAGCACTATTTAGGTCGTTAACCCAGGCCACGATTGTGGAGCTTGGATGGTTGCCTGCCAACTATTTGTGCCGCACCTGCTGAAGAAATATCAGTGGTAGAGTTCGCTTTGAATTAATTCCTGGGAGGGAGAAGTCATGGTCAAAGTAGAATCTATCAACCATACCAGTGTAGCGGTCAACGACGTCGTGGTTTCCAAAGCCTGGTATGTAGACCTGCTCGGTTTGAATGAAATTATTGATAATCGCACCAAGGATTTTCCGCCCGGCTTTAAGTTGCCGCCAGATCCACTGATGATCAATTACGGCAACGAAACCACCAAACCGCCTTGTCGGCTGGAATGCGACGGCATGGAAGTTGCGCTGTTTGAACGGCCTGAGCCGTTAGATCCTGAAACCGTAGCCCGCAGTCGTGGCGTGTTTCATTATTCTTACCGAATGGACTACGACAAGGTTTATGCGCTTTGTCATCAGACCGATTCGCTGCGGGAGCGTGGTTATAACGTACCCTTTGAACCCGAAGCCCTGGTGCTGCCTGATGGCACCACCTATTGGCGGCTATATTTAATGGACCCTGATGGCAACTTGATGGAAATCGTTGCCTGGCCACCTCGAGGCGCTAAGGACAGTGGGGGCGTTACCGGACACGGCAGCGCTAAATAAACGTCAGCTATTTATTCTGAAACCGTTATCACCTAAAGCGCTGATCTGTTCAGTGCTTCAGGGAGTCTCGCTTTTGGCAATGCCGCCGCCGGCCCGGTCGGTTGTCGGCAGAAAGTTCATCTGTTCTGGCAACGCTGGCCATTCCGGTGCCATCAGCCAGAGTCGAAGCAGGTGCCTGGCCCGTTCGGGTTCCTCGTGGTCCTGGTAGTCACTGCGGGCGTGCAACAGTTTTCGGTTGTTTAAAAACTGGATATCGCCGGGCTGCAGGTCCATTTTTAGGTAAACCTGCTCGCGCAGCGCGATGCCGTTGAAATGTTCCAGAGCCTCGATTTCCAGCTCATTGAGATCACTGCTGGGCAGGTCAGACCAACCCAGGATAGCTGCGGGTAAATAAAAGCACACCGGGCCTGATTCCGGATTAGCAAATACCGGCAATCGGTGTGGCGTGCGAAATTCTATTTTGCTGCCCTGGGTGCCGCCGTAATGAAACCCTCGGTAAAGCACTTCCAGGTGTTCCGCACTCTCTTCCAGCAGCAGGTTGTGGACATGGCCTGCGCTCATGATCCAGCTCTCGCCGCCAAGTTTGGCCTGGCGTAGGCAGAGCAAGCCAGTGATATCGACCGGGTCCATATGCACTTCGATTGGCCCGCCAGCGGTGTAATAGCGGCCAACCCCGCCCACATCCTTGACCTGGCCGATACGGTCTCCAATATGGCTTTGAGACACACCGATACCTAAGTGGGTACCGATGCCATAAAGAATAATCTCAAATTCCTGATCGCTATATTTGTCGATCAACAGGCCTTTGAGCATCACAAATCCGCGCCCCTCAGTCAGAATCTGTTTCATCTGCTGTAGTTCGGTTGTCAATGCAGGCAAATCGAAATCACCGGCGGTGATGTCGCCTAACGTTATTTGCTGTTCTCGGATGCGCTTAATGGCCTGATCAATGTCGGCGATGGCGGCATCTGAAAAGTGATAGATCCATTCACCGTCGCTGTTGAAATCATTACCTGACCAGACCGCGGGACCTTCTAAAGACTGTATTTGTTCCATTCGCGTTCGCCTCCAAACTACGAAACCATTAGTTTGTAGATTGCCACTTCCTATCTTCGGCAATCTCTCCTTTCCCCGGTTGAGAAGCTAGCACTGGTTGAATTTGCTCGTCAATGACTGAGTGAATTGATGACGCTAATTTTATTAATGATCGGTTATTAATCTGGTAGTGGCCCGGATAAAAAGTCGTTTCAGAATCCTCTTTAAAACCGATCTGATTCGGACCAGCTGGTTTTAGCTGATATAGACTGCTGAACAGAGGATGGCGTATGACCGGGGTTATTAACGGAGGATATATGGACAATCAAAGTGTAGGTTTAATCGGTCTTGGCAGTATCGGTACGGGCATGGCCCAGCAGCTGCTAAAAGATGGTTTGCAGGTTATTGGCTATGACCTGAATGACTCGGCCCGGCAACAGGCAGCGAAAATTGGCGTAACTATCGCCGAATCAGCAGCCGGGGTAGTCGAACATGTGGATCAGGTACTCCTTAGTTTGCCTGATTCGGATGCGGTGGAGCAGGTCTGTCTGGGCAGTAACGGTCTGTTAGTCGGAGCCCAGTCCAGTGCCAACCGGCAGTTGTTGGTCATCGATACCACCAGTGGATATCCGGGACAGACCCAGCAGATTAGCCAGGTGCTTGAAGACGCTGGCATTGAATATATAGACGCTGCCATCACCGCGCCCTCTGGCGGCGCCAATGGTGTTGGTGAGCGGCAATTGACCTTCATTGTCGGCGGAGCAGAGGGAACAGTTGATAAAGCCCGGCCACTGCTAGAAAGACTTGGTGACCAGCTGTTTCACGTCGGTCCAGTTGGCTCAGGTCAGATAGTAAAACAGGTCAACAACATGTCGGCGGCGGTCTCGCTGATAGGTACCCTGGAAGGACTACTGGTTGCCTCCAAACACGGACTCGACCTAAAACAGAATCTTGAAGTGATGCGGGTCGGTACCGGCCATACTGCTTTTGCTCGGTTTCCACAGATGTTTGATAACCGTAATCATGGTGGCGCCCATATCGGGTTGATGACCAAGGATCTCGAATATATGTCCCGGTTGGCGCGGGAGGCTCGCATACCGAGCCCGGTGGGGGATCTTGCCGGCCATCAGTTTCGCGCTGCAGCGCAGACCCTGGGTCACGATGCTTCAATTTTGCAGATCGCTGATGTGATGGAGACCTGGTCCGGCGTTACCCTGGATTTTGATCATAAGGTCTCCCTGGAAACAGATAATGACCAGCCGGTGGATTCGATTACCAAAGTTGGCATTATTGGGCTGGGTAACATCGGAGAAGAGCTCTGCAAAATTCTGATCAAGGACGGCCTTGATGTTTATGGTCATGATGTCGATGGCGATAAGATAGAACGCATGGCCGCTATTGGGGTTAAAACGCCGGGTTCAGTTAAAGCGATTGCCGAAGTAACTGGGCTGTTGATTTTGGCGCTGCCCCAGTCGGCCGTGGTTGAACATGTGTTGTTTGATGACGATGGCGCAGCGGCGGCAGATAACCCGGGGCTGCTGATTGTTGACACCACCAGTGGCTATCCAGATCAGACCCGGGAATTTGCACAGCGGTTGGCTGGCTCAGAAATGATTCTGATGGATGCGGCCATTACCGGTGAACGCGGTGGTTCGTTGGCGATTCCTGATCGCAATTTAACTTTTATTGTTGGTGGTGAAGCTGCCGATCTTAAACGGGCCCGCACGGTGCTTGATCGGTTTAGCAGTCACCTGTTTCTACTCGGTCCACTGGGAGCAGGGCAGATTGCCAAGATGGTTAACAATATGGTCTGCTCGGTTGCTGGCGTGGCACTGCTCGAAGGGTT
>JAESTY010000127.1 GCA_016763355.1 Immundisolibacteraceae bacterium | reverse complement strand
TTTCTAATCTTGTTCCACACATTCATCTGTTTGCATGCCGTTTCTAATACGTATTTCCCAACCTCATGGATTAAACCCGATTCCTCAGCAACCAATATAAATTCACCCGAACTAACGTTACCTAAAATTTTGTTGTCCCAACGTAACAACGCTTCAACACCAATTAATTGTTTTGTTGCAACACAAACTTGTGGTTGATAAACAACTAACAGCTCCATTTTATCTATCGCGATCTGCAATTGTTGCTCAATTTTTTTCTTCCGTGAACCTAGTTCATTTAATTTGTTAGTAAAATATTGGTAATTATTTTTTCCAGATCGTTTAACTTCATACATCGCCTTGTCTGAATTCTTTATCAACTCATCTAGGGTACGGCCCCCATTAGGATAAATTGCTATGCCAATGCTTAGTGTGCATAGAATACTGCCATTCTCCACCGCTATCGGTTGAGAGGTCACGTCCAATATCCGCTGCGCTAATTGCGCGGCACGCAGGGGTGACTTAAGATGTTCAGCAATCATAACAAATTCATCACCACCGATCCGCGCAACGAAATCACCCCGTCTTACTAAGCTTGCTAGTCGCTTTGATACTTCTATCAAGGCGGCATCACCTTGCGCATGACCAAATGAATCATTTATATTCTTGAAATTATCTAGGTCTATGAATAGCATGGCCAGAACAGTATTACATCGCTGAGCCCTACCAATGGCATAATTTAAGGTGCTCGTAAATGCAGCTCTGTTGGGTAAGTTTGTTAAAACATCAAGGTTAGCTAACTTTATAAGCTGTGATTCTGCTTCTTTTCGAAGAGATATGTCTAATATAGAACATATAATGCATTTCCCACCAATGATCTCAACCGGACTTAAACTAATTTCGACTGGAATATTCTTCATTTTCTTAGATAGAACAGATATATCTAAATTGGAACCCATCTCTCTTGGCTGAGGGTTTTTGATATAGTTATCAAAATACGTTGAATGCTGCTCCTTTAGATCGCTAGCAATAAGATTATCAATGTGACTGTTTAATAATTCCTGCTCTGAATAACCGAGTAAGGTTGAGGCGCAAGGATTGGTAAAAATAATGACGCCTTGATAATTTACTAATAAAATAGCAACCGGTGATGATTGAACCAAAATCTGAAAACGTTCATTCGCTTTCTTCATGTCCTCAATATCGATAAACGTTAAAATCGCACCATCACATACATTGCGTGACGAATAGGAAGGCATTATACGCATTAAATACCAATAATTATCTTGTGTTTGAACTTCCTCCTCATGCATTTGAGCACCAGAAAATATTTTCTCAACTTTCTGAAATAGATTATGAATTTTTAACGTATGAGAAAAATCATTGAGCGGCCTGCCAATATCATGTGAAACAAAATTAAATATTTGTGTAATCGCTGGACTAAAGCGCTGGATCATCATCTCTTTATCAACAAAAATTGTGCCAATATCGGTACAACTTAATAAATTATCCATGTCCATATTTAAACTAGTTAATTCTTTTATTTTATTCTGGTACTGCGAATTGATTTTAGACAGCTCTTCATTGACCGAAAAAAGCTCTTCATTTGTTGATCGCAGCTCTTCATTAGAGGCGAGAAATTCTTCATTTGTTGATTGCAGCTCTTCATTAGTAGTTTCAACTTCTTCTATTGTTTTTTGTAATGATGCTCTCGTATATTTAAGCTCTTTTTCTAATTCAGAAATAAGCTCTTGTGATTGACCCGTAAGATCAAATGACTGCGCACTCAAAGAATCAGTCAGCTTTTCATTGTGATGTATTGTTGAAATTAAAAAATAGGCAACGTCATTATATTTATTTTTTAATGGCGTGATTTTAATATCAATATATTTATCAGAGGAACCCTCTAATAAAATATTTTTTTAGGTAATCGCTTTCTTACTGGACTTTGCCTTGTATATTCCAGCATTGATTGGTGTATGTAACGCCTTATTAACCATGAGAAGTATGTCTTTCTCTGGCCGGCCCGCATTAAGCGAAAGCAGGTCCGTTGCATCACCAAAAACATGTAATATTTCGCGATTCATGTCAACCAGAATGCCCGTCTCAATATAAATCGATAATAACAAATCATAAGCATACAAGGGTAATTTTGGGTTCATACTTTTACGTAAGTAATCGCTGTCAAAGGACGTTTCTTTATGCGTCATATAGGGTGTAATAAAATGTTGTGGCAACGCCCCTTTACTCGAAATCGATTCCGATTTTTTCTCGAATATCTTCCACGCCGCACTAATTACTCGAAAATCTTTCCCTAAGAATCCAATGGTTTCACTGGGACCCAAAAATAAATAGCTATGCATTGATAACCCAAACCGAAGTCGATTAATTATTTTTTGTTGGGTACTTGGCTGAACGTAAATAAAAAGGTTGCGGCAACTAATAAGGTCCATCTTTGTGAAGGGCGGATCGACGATAAGATTATGTTGCGCAAAAATAACCATATTACGAATATCACGGATTATTTGATATTTACCCTCCCGCTTAATAAAAAATTTCTTAACGCGTTGATGGGAAACGTCTTTTAACATATCTCCCGAATAAACCGCCTGACTTGCAAAATCTAAATAATGTTTACTGACATCAGTCGCAAATATTTTAATATCAATACTGGCTTGTTTTTCTTCCAATATTTCACTAATTAAAATAGCTATCGAGTACACTTCTTCCCCCGAAGAACAGGCGGGAATCCATATTCTAAGGCCTTCTTGATCGTTAATTTTTGTATTAATTAATTTGGATAGCACTTCTTGTTTAAGAATTTTAAATGCGTCTTTATTCCGAAAAAAACACGTGACCCCAATGAGAAGGTCTTTGTAGAGTGTTTCAAGCTCCTGCACATCTCGCAATAAAAAATCTGTGTATACTTGTAACGATTTGATGCCTAACGTTGTCATGCGTCGATTGATGCGTCTTGAAATAGTACTTGGCTTGTAACTCTGAAAATCGATTCCGAAGTGTCTCTTTATGATAGTAAAAATTTGCTGGTAACTCGAATTTAAATTTATTGAATTCTGTTGATATTTTTTAAAAAACCCATTTGAATCCTGCAAATAATCCAGCACCCCTTGCGGCATCTCTGACGCATTTAGAATACAATCAATGTGACCTGTTGCAATCGCAGACGCTGGCATGCTATCAAATTCTGCTTCACTTGGGTTTTGAGCTAACGTTAAACCACCTGCATTGGATATGGCAATAATGCCTTCTGAACCATCATTTCCAGACCCCGATAAAAGTATGCCACCACATCCGCCAGGACAATCTTTCGCTAATGAGTTAAATAATATATTGATCGGTGCATTTATATAATGGCCCCTGTGCTGCGTCGTCAAGTGCAAACACCCTCCAGCCACCCTTAGGTTTTTCCCTGGTGGAATTAGATAAATTGTGTTTGCCTCGATAGGCATATTTTCATCAGACACTGATACGCACATACGCGTACTATTTTCTAATAATTGTTTACTTAAGCTCTTAAAATCGGGCGATAAATGTTGAATTATAATGAATGCTAAACCTGTATCGGGTGGCATATTCTCAAAAAAACGTTGGACTACGCCTAGTCCACCAGATGACACACCAATTCCTAAAATATACCTAGGTTCGGTATTTTTGGTGTTATCTGCATCGCTTTTTTCATTATATTTGTCCAGTTTAGCTCTCCTTTATTAATTATGGAAAAATCTCACTGTGATACTACGGTTACTATTTATTCAATAGCAAACAAGTATCTTAACTTCTAATTGAGAATATTTAAAGAATTAATTACCACCCCAGTAGACCATAACATAACTAGGAATTTAGGGCGTGCCTTTATCTACGATAAGCGTCACACCATGTTTCGCTGTACTACTTTAACAAGCCCCTAAGGCTGCTCTTGCCTTATGGATAGCAGGTAGGCTAAAATTACGCCCTGTTCACCTTGTTAATGGGATTACTGAGAGCGGGGGCTCTCACTAGAGCTGGCTTTTATCCCAATGAAAATTGGCAACCCTAAACAAAACTGCCTCTGTAACCATATAAGGAAATGTATTATGTATGGCATAATTAATCAAGCGCTTAAATTACATATTTGTGAAAAATATGGTGCGGCAAGCTGGAAGAAAATACAAGAACAATCGGGCATCGACTTATCCAACTTCACAAGCATGCAGAGATACCCGGATAGCATGACCTATCAACTTATTCAAACCGGGGTGGAGGTCCTTAACATTACCGCCGAACAGTTAATTGAAGAGATTGGGTATTTTTGGGTGTTTTATATGGGCACGGGAGGATATAAAGAAATCTTTACTGAGTCTGGAGACGACTTCCTTTCTTTTTTACAAAACTTAAACTACCTACATGGTCGCGTGAAATCCATTCTACCTGCATTGCAGTCCCCTAAATTCGAATGCACAGACATCAGTGCCACGCAGCTACGATTACACTATTATTCATGCCGAGATGGCTTCTCTCCAATGGTGCTGGGGCTGGTAAAAGGGTTGGCGGATTGGTTTAAAGAACCTGTTCGTATCAAGCACATACTATTAAAAGAACGTGGCGATGATCATGATGTGTTTGAAATCAAGTTCATAAATGTTGAATCAAACAGGGAGACATAAGGCAATGGCTTTAAGCTTCCAACAAATAAACCTATTAATTATTGACGACAACCTGTCCAACCTAAAATTTTTGGAGAGCATCTTTAGCAAAGAGGGGTATGTTGTTCATCACGCCAAGAATACCGCTCAAGCACTTCGGGCGATTAAAACACATATTCCGGATATTATTTTCTTAGATGTCGTTATCCCTGGCATGAATGGAAATGAATTCATTAACCTCCTAAGGGCAAATGAACAATATGCCAATATCCCCATTATCATGATGACATCACTTGATGACATACAATCAAAAACAAAAGCGTTAGAAATTGAGGCTGATGATTACCTAATCCGTCCCTTTAACCATTCTGAAGTGTTGTTACGTACACGTAATTTACTACGCATTAAATCATCGCACGACCATGCCGTTCAGATTGATGTGCTCTTAAAGAATATTGACCCTATCACTGAGCTTATGAGCGCTGATGCTGCAGAACATGCGCTTAGTTATATGCTCTATGAAACGGATTATGTGAGCCTGCTGATGGTCCAATTGCTTGGCCTTGATAAAGTGACTAGTGTATTAGGCATAGAAAATACAAATACGGCGATTAAAATACTTGCCGATAAAATTGTTTCCTATGGAATATTGATAAAAAATTCTATGGTAGTCACCTTGGGCAAGGTAAATTTATTTTTATTCTTCCGGATTTCAAACGGTTTCAATTGAATGAACTTTGCACGAAACTCAAGGCATCCTTGCTTGAGCCCATTAAATTAAACTCGGATGAAGTTTATATTAAAGCAACCATTGGCGCTGCCACGTACCCATCCGATGGAAAAAATGCACGCGCCTTAATTTATTGTGCTGAAATAGCACTTATAAATAGTAATGAGCATATCGAAGTAACGTACTATGACGATGAGATGCAGAGCTCATCAGAACGAAACCTCAAACTTGAAGCTGAATTACACCATGCCATTGAAAACAATGAATTAGAGCAGTGCTATCAACCCATTGTTGATTTAAAATCAAAAAAAATAGTAGGCATAGAAGCGTTACTGCGCTGGAAAAAGAATGGGTGTTATATCCCCCCCGCACAGTTTATCCCGATGGTAGAAGAAATAGGGTTAATGCCTGCCTTTCATTTATGGTCTATAAATTCCATTGAAGCGGCACTAACTCAATGGAGTGCGATTACTCACCCCTTTCACGTTAGCATCAACATTTCACCAAAACTTTTTTTTAGCACTAACTTTTCTAATAAATTAATTGAATTATCCGCGACTCATGCAAACAAAGTACGCATTGCGATTGAAGTAACGGAAGGCTGCTTAATTGAGGACATGAAGAGAGGCGTTGAAATTCTAACCATGCTGAATAAGAAAGGCATTCAAACGACTATTGATGACTTCGGAACAGGGCTTTCTTCATTTTCATATCTAAAAAATCTTCCTGCAACAACCATTAAAATAGATAAATCATTTATCGACGAACTCGCTAGCAACAAAAAATCACATGCCATTGTGCACTCTATTATACAATTAGCTAAAAATATAGGTATGACCGTAGTTGCTGAGGGTGTTGAAAGTCAAACACAGCTTGATATACTCACACAGCTCGATTGTGACAGCATTCAGGGATTCATTTTGTATCAGCCTATGCTAGGAGACGAATTTTACCAGGTGTATTTAGAGAATACAGACGCAAAAGCCTAAGGCGCGCTTAATAACCTTTAGGCGCTGGTAATAGTTTGGATACATAGAGTGCTTTTCCACAACGGGTAATGCCCGGCACTGGGTTTGATTATGCAGGATACCATGGCTACTCACTTCGCCGCGCCAGAATGAACTCATCAGCAGAATAAGTCTTTGAAAAATGGTGGCTATGGGTGGACTTGAACCACCGACCCCAGCATTATGAATGCTGTGCTCGACTTTCACTAGATTGCCACTAATTATTTGACTAGAAAGAATTTGTCGATTGAAAAGAAAGTTTACACAATAAACGCACAAGTCATTGATTTTGTTAGGATGAATATCGCAATTTACACCGTTAAATATGTAGAATAATAACGGTGTAAACTATTGATATATAAAGAAAATATACTATATTTATCTTAATTCACTTTATGAATAGCACGTTTATCCATACTCAAAGCTGCCTCATGCACGGCTTCAGAAAGAGTTGGATGGGCGTGTATAATTCTGGCTAAATCTTCAGCACAACCCTGAAACTCCATGGTAACAACACATTCGGCAATTAATTCAGATGCATTGGCACCAATGATATGCGCACCGAGCAGTGTGTCAGTTTCTTTGTCTGCCAATAACTTTACCATGCCCTCTGGCTGGTTCATGGCAACAGCACGACCGATCGCGGCGAATGGGAAAGTGCCAACATTGTAAGCTATACCTTCATCTTTTAATTGCTGCTCAGTTTTGCCTACCCATGCCATTTCTGGTTCGGTATAGATCACCCAGGGAACTGTATTGAAGTCAATATGACCATGTTGTCCTGCGATACGTTCAGCAACGGCTATGCCTTCTTCTGAGGCTTTGTGGGCCAACATTGGGCCACGAACAACATCGCCAATTGCCCAGATATTTGCAGCAGTGGTTTGACACATGTCATTTACCTGAATGAGACCACGGTCAGTGAGTTCTACACCACTATTGACATCTAATAAATCACTGGTTTGGGCTTTTCTGCCTACAGCGACCAATAATTTGTCGAATATTTCTGTGGACTGTTCGCCATCTTTTTCAAATGTGACTTCAACTTGATTTTCAATAACTTTTGCGCTTTTAACAAAAGTCTTGAGGCGAATATCCATTTTTTGTTTTTTGAATTCTCTGCCTGCAAGTTTGGCAATGTCTTTATCTGCAGCAGCCAACAAAGAGTCCATTGCTTCGAAGATAACAATCTCTGAACCCAAACGTCCCCAAACACTGGCCATTTCCAGGCCGATAATACCGGCACCTATAACACCAAGCTTTTTTGGTATCTCATCTATGTTTAATGCACCTTCATTGTCAACGATTAATTTGTTGTCAATTTCCACATTGGGAATAGAGAAGGGCACTGAGCCAGTAGCAATGATAATATTTTTTGCCGTTACAGTTTTAACTTTCTCACCCTGAGTGAGTTTAACCTGATTGCCACCCATTAAAGTGCCTTTTGCATGAACTGCCTTGACTTTGTTGGCTTTGAATAGACTTGCGATACCAGCAGTAAATTGTTTAACAATTTTATCTTTGCGCCCAATCATGGTTTTTACATCTATTTTGGCATTGTCAAAGGTGATGCCATGATTTTTGTAATCATGTTGCATGTGTGCGAAGTTTTTGCTGGAATCCAGTAAAGCTTTTGAAGGAATACAACCGACATTTAGACAGCTTCCACCTAATGCTGGCTTACCATCTTTACCTAGATTATTATCTACACACATGGTGCTTAAACCCAATTGTGCAGCACGAATAGCAGCAACATAGCCACCAGGGCCTCCACCGATTACGATTACATCATATTGTTCACTCATTTCATATCTCCTAAAGGTTTAACAACATGCGGGCAGGATCTTCTAGTGCTTCTTTTACCGCCACTAAAAATAATACCGCTTCTTTACCATCGATAATGCGATGATCATAGGTCAGGGCTATATACATCATTGGACGAGCAACAATGTCACCATTTACTACGACAGGGCGCTGTTTGATGGTGTGCATACCAAGTATGGCGCTTTGTGGTGAATTTAATATTGGTGTAGACATCAATGAGCCAAACGAACCACCATTGGTGATGGTAAATGTTCCGCCTTGCAGATCGTCCATGGCCAGTTTGCCATCTCTCGCTGCCAGTGCAAAATCACGAATACCACCATCTATATCGGCCAAACTCATGGCCGCAGTATTTTTCAACACAGGCACGACTAAACCGCGCGGTGAAGCAACAGCAATACCGATATTGTGCATTTTGTGATAAATGATATCAGTGCCTTCAGTTGCAGCATTAATAATAGGGAATTTTTTCAAAGCTTCTGTGGCTGCTTTGACAAAGAAAGACATAAGGCCTAATTTTATACCATGTTTTTCAAAAAATTCTTCTTTATATTTTTTACGAATATCCATGACTGCCTGTAAATCAACTTCGTTGAATGAAGTCAACATTGCAGCTGTTGACTGTGCTTCAATCATGCGATTGGCAACCATTTGTCGTAAACGTGACATCGGTACACGCTCTTCCATTGGAGTGTTTGCAATAGCCATGGCATCTGGTTTAGTGATTCTGCCACCACGCCCCGTGCCTTTGACTTGTGATGCATCTATGTCATTTTCAGACATGATTTTACGTGCAGAAGGACTGGCTCCTGTTGTCGTTAGTTTAGCTGCTGGTGCAGTTGCGGGGGGCACTTTTGCAGCTGTGCTTGTGACTATAGGAGCTGCTTCAACAGCAGGGCTTGGGTTTGTTTCTCCTGCCGGAGCTTCGCCTGCGTCAAAGCGAGCTAAAACTTGATCAGATAATACTGTTTCGCCTTCACTCTGGAGAATTTCTGTTAGATAGCCATCAATCGGAGCTGGGACTTCCAGAACCACTTTATCAGTTTCCAGGTCAACTATATTTTCATCACGGCTGACAAAATCTCCAGCTTTTTTGTGCCATGTCGCTACAGTTGCATCAGAAACTGATTCTGGTAAAACTGGAACTTTAATTTCAATACTCATTTATTACTCCGCATCTATACTGGATCCATGAACGCCGGAAATGGCATCTTTGACCAGTTGATTTTGTTGTTGTATATGTACGTGGTATGAACCCACTGCAGGTGAAGGTGATTGATGTCTGCCTGCAAAATACAGCGGCTTATCACCATGTTTGTTATTTCTGACACAATGTTGCAAATGGTGTCTGATCTGGAACCAAGCACCCTGATTAATGGGTTCTTCCTGACACCAAACGATGTCTTTTATATTTTTATAGTTTTCTAAATATTCTCTTAGCATGCTTCTTGGGAAAGGGTAGAGTTGTTCTACTCGAATCACAGCACAGTCATGATTGGAACTTTTTTCTAATGCATTAATAACGTCATAATAAACTTTTCCAGAACAAATAATGACACGAGTAACGCTATCATTATCACTGGCATGTCTATCAGGGATAACATTCTGAAATTTCCCCTCAGCCAATTGAGAAATTGTTGAGGTCGAACCTTTATAACGCAATAAACTCTTGGGTGTCATTACGATCAAAGGTTTACGAACTTTGCGTAACATTTGCCTGCGCAGCATATGGAACATTTGTGCTGGTGTTGATGGCATGCAGACCTGAATGTTGTTGACAGCACACAGTTGTAGATATCTTTCTAATCGGGCTGAAGAATGTTCTGGACCCTGACCTTCGTATCCATGTGGTAAGAACATGACCAAACCACAAAATCGGCCCCATTTTGCTTCACCAGAGGCAATGAACTGATCAATAACCACCTGAGCACCATTGGCAAAATCGCCAAACTGCGCTTCCCATACTATTAAGGCGTTGGGCTCAGATGTTGCATAGCCGTATTCAAATGCCAAAACGGCTTCTTCTGATAAAACTGAATTGATGATTGATATTTTGGCATTACCTGATTGTAATTGTGCCAAAGGCATATAGTTATCGTCTTGTGTGACATTGTGGATAACAGCATGTCTATGAAAAAACGTTCCCCTTTGTGAGTCCTGCCCATCAATACGTATTTGATATCCATCATTGAGGATACTGGCATAAGCCATGGTTTCTGCAAAGCCCCAATCCATTTTTAATTCACCATTCATCATTTTAACCCGATCTTGGTAAATTTTATTGATGCGATTATGGGGTTTAAAGCCTTCAGGAATAGTCGTAATTGCTTTTGATAACTTTATAAATTCAGTTTTCGAAATTGAAGTATCAACAGCTTCGCTTAAGTTAGCACCAAGATGAGGAGACCAGTCCACATGGAATTTATCCTTTTGCATGGCTTTGCTGATTTCTATGACTTCCCTGCCTTCATCCAGTGAGTCCCGATAGCCTTCAACCAACATTTCTGCATGCTCAATAAAAATAGTGCCTTCATCAATCAGCTTTTTAGCATAAATTTGCCTTGGACTTGGGTGTTGTTTAATGAGCTTGTACATGTGTGGTTGGGTCGCAGAAGGTTCATCGGCTTCATTGTGCCCATGTTTTCTGTAGCAGACTAAATCAATGACCACATCTTTTTTAAATTCTTTTCTGAAGTCTGCTGCCATTTGGGTGACAAAAGCAACAGCTTCTGGATCATCGCCATTGACATGAAATATCGGAGCCTGAACCATTTTTGCTACTTCAGTGCAATAGCCAATAGTATTTTGATCCAATGCATGGGTGGTAGTAAAAGCAATTTGATTGTTGATAACTATATGCAGAGTGCCGCCAACACAATAGCCCTCAACCTGGGACATATTAAACAACTCCATGTTGACGCCTTGTCCTTCGATTGCAGCATCACCATGGATTAATACAGGAAATACCTGCATACCATTGACATCATTACTGCGCCTGAATTGTCGGGCTTTAGCTGAGCCAAGTACCACTGGATTAATGATTTCTAAATGCGAAGGATTAAAAGCCAGAGCAACATGTACATCCTCTGCACTGGTAGGGATGTCCGATGAAAAACCCATGTGGTATTTAACATCACCTGAATTAATGTGGTCATATTCGGTTTCATGCTTTCCCTCAAACTCTTTAAACAGTTCAGTAGCTGATTTGCCGAGAATGTTAACGAGGACATTAAGTCTGCCTCGGTGTGCCATGCCAATAACCATTTCTTTGATGCCTTGTTTGCCAAGGTGTAGGATCAGTTCATATAATTGTGGTATCAGAACATCTCCACCTTCCAGTGAAAAACGTTTTTGGCCGACATATTTGGTGTGCAGGTATCTTTCCATGCCTTCGGCTTTGGTCAATTCTTTCAATAATCGGTGCTTTTGATCTTCATCTATTGGGAACTTATCAGCCGTTTTTTCAATTCTCTGGTGTAACCATTCGCGTTCTGCAATGGCAACAATATGCATGTATTCATAACCTATATGTTTGGTATATGTGTTTTTAAGAAGAGTGATGATGTCTCGTAGCTTCATTCTATCTGCGGCCACTAAAGAGCCTGTATTAAACTCTGTGTTCATATCAGCATCGGTTAAACCGTGATATGAAGGATGTAAATCAGCTATATCAGCTCTTGGACGATAATTGATCGGATCCACATCAGCCACTTTATGACCACTAACACGGTAAGAGTTAATCAAACGTAATACAGACGCTTCTTTACGTTGGACCTCTATTGAGGTGCTATCATCGGCTATACCCAATGGTAATTGAGCTGCCGCTTCAAATCTTTCAATAATTGGTATATGCCGGATATCGTTGCCTGTATTGTCAGTTAACTCATCAAACATGGTTTGTAGTTCTAATGATACACTGTTTCTATCTACTAAGTAGTCATCATAAAATGACTCTAGCCAACTGGCATTGCTGCCAAAAAAAGGAGATGTTTTTTGCTGTGTTTTTATCCAGGATGCCACTTTAATGCTCACGATTTAATATATTTGTTTATCTTTTGAAAGATAGTTCAAAAGAGGTGCGTATTATAACTAAATTCGTTAATTGATTAATTAAAAATAGATTTTTTGCTAAAAAAAACAGTTTTATTTTCAATGCTTTCATTAATCATTCCTATGAAGGTGGAAATTTCAGTAAATTTATCGTTATTTTTTAAGTATTAGCTCTACATAATATAAGGGTGCAGTGAGTGCTTTTAGAAACTATTGTAGATGTGTTAAAATCGGTATCATTTAATGGAATTTAGGTTTACTTGTATAAATCGTATTAATTATGAATAAAACTGACAACACCATAAAAATTTTTAATAAATATGCACGCCAGTATCAAGAAAAATACATGGATTTAAGTTTATACCATGGTGGTTTTGATTTGTTTTGCGATCATATAACAAAAGGCAATGCTAGTATATTAGATATAGCCTGTGGTCCAGGCAATATTAGTAGCTATATAACAACTAAACGTGTTAATTTTAATATTTTGGGGATTGATCTCTCGATTAATATGGTTAAATTGGCACGGGTCAATAATCCTACAGTAGAATTTAAAGTAATGGATTGTAAGGATATTGCCAGCATCGAAGATAAATATGATGGCATTATGTGTGGTTTTTGTTTGCCTTATCTTTCTAAAAAACAAGCTTTACAATTAATTAGTGATGTCGCTTTATTATTGAATTCAGATGGTATTTTTTACCTGAGTACAATGATGGGGGATTATAGTCAATCAGGCTTTCAAAGCTCCAGTTCGGGCGACAAGATGTATATTCACTACCATCAAGAAGATTATTTGCTCGAAGCTTTAAAACAGACTGGTTTTAAGATAATTGATTTACAACAGATGGATTCCCCTGAAAATGCCACGGTTAAGACAAGTGATTTAATCATCATAGCAAAATATTCTACAGAGTAGAGATTGCCTGTTTGGATATCTAGGTCAAGCACTATTTATTAAACTTAGGAGATTTTTGCAGAATCTGATAATTCTTCAGTGGTTTTATGAAACTTAATTTTAGGAAATCTTTCTTGAGTTAGTTGTAGGTTTACGTAGGTGGGAGCAATGTATACCAAATAACCATTGGCATCTATTGCAAGATTTATTTGTGCTTTATTTTTGAAATTTGTTAACTCTTTGTCATCTTCTGAGCTGATCCATCTAGCGGTAGCGACATTAACATTCTCAAAAATAGCCACAACATTATATTCTCTTAATAGTCTGAAGGCAACGACTTCAAACTGTAGTACACCGATAGCACCCAGTATTAAATCATTTGACATGAAAGGCTTGAAAAACTGGGTGGCACCTTCTTCGGATAACTGTGCCAATCCTTTTTGTAAGGCTTTTAATTTAAGAGGATCTTTAAGTCTGGCTCGTCTGAATAGTTCAGGAGCAAAACTAGGAATACCGGTGAATTTTAAATCTTCCCCTACTGTAAATGTGTCGCCTATACTAATTGTCCCATGATTATGTACACCAATAATATCACCTGTGTAGGCATGTTCTAGGTGTTCTCTTTGTTCTGCAAGAAAGGTAAGGGCACTGGCGATTTTCAATTCTTTCTTGGTTCTGACCTGTTTAAGTTTCATGCCTTGTGAGTAAACTCCCGAACATATGCGCATAAAGGCAATTCTGTCACGGTGTTTGGGGTCCATGTTGGCCTGTATTTTAAAAACAAAGCCAGTGAAATCAACTTCTGTGGGTTCAACTATCCTGGTTTCAGTCGCCCGGGGTTGAGGGCAGGGTGCATGTTCTGTAAAAGCATCCAATAGGGGTTCTATACCAAAATTATTAATGGCCGAACCAAAGAATACAGGAGTTAATTCACCTCGTAGGTAGGCTTGTTTATCAAAGTCATGGCTAGCGCCTTTTACCAGTTCTATTTCTTCTCTAAAATCTTCTGCATCACTTCCTAGTGCCCGATCCAGTTCAGGGTTATCAATGCCTTTAATTATTTCTGCTTTTTGAGTTTCATAATTCTTCCCTGACTCATAGAGCAAGACCGTATCATCAAGAAAATGATAGACCCCTTTTAACCTTTTGCCCATGCCAATAGGCCAGGTAATTGGAGCACAATCAATCTTTAAAATACTCTCTACTTCATCCAGGAGCTCGATAGGGTCCCTGCCTTCTCGGTCTAATTTATTGATGAATGTAAAAATTGGTGTGGTTCTTAGCCTGCAGACTTCCATTAATTTAATGGTTCTCTCTTCTACCCCTTTTGCACAATCAATAACCATGAGGGCAGAATCGACAGCGGTCAAGGTTCGATAAGTGTCTTCAGAAAAGTCTGCATGTCCAGGAGTATCCAGTAAGTTTAGCACGCAGCCTTTATAAGGAAACTGCATAATGGATGAGGTAATCGATATGCCTCTTTCTTTTTCCATTTCCATCCAGTCAGAAGTGGCTCCCTTATTGGTTTTATTGGATTTAACTGCACCAGCAACTTTGATGGCTCCACCAAAAAGTAATATCTTTTCGGTAATGGTGGTTTTACCAGCATCAGGATGTGAAATAATGGCGAAAGTGCGCCTTTGTTGCATCTCAGTCATTGTAGAAATCGTCATTATAAAAGGTGGCGTACTTTATCATGATTTAAGTACTAATGCTAATCCCTGTTTGAATTAATGTATATACCTATGTTATATTGGCCGTTTAAAAATCTAAATATTTGGAAGAAATGCATTTAAAGTTTTGTTTTATATTATTTTCCTTTTCTCTCTCTTTTATATCTCTGGCAGAACTCAAAAAAGCTCCTCATTTCAACCTGATTGGGAGTATTAAGGGAGCGGTATCTGATTTTACTCCCCATGGAACCCAGCCAAATTTAAATTTCAATGTTTTATCGGCAGAAAATTGTGCAGACTGTCATTCAGGATTTACCAGCGATGACTTGAACTTTACACCATCAGCAACATGGTCAGGATCAATGATGGCAAATGCCACTAGAGATCCTTTATTTTGGGCAGCTGTTGATATTGCTAATCAGGATATCCCTGGAGTTGGAGATTTTTGTATCAGATGTCATACTCCTGTTGGATTTTATAATGGCCACACTAAAAATGCTGCAGGTAACCTGGATTATGCCAATGGTTGTAAATTGACGGGGTCAGTTACATCACTTGACAATGGAACTAATGACTATCAGGGAGTAAACTGCCAGTTTTGTCACCGTCAAGAAGAAAAAGGTCCAAACTCTGAAGCCCTAATTACCAGTAATTCTAATATTTGGCTTGATGATGTGATTTGTACTAACCCTGATGGCATCAACAATTTTGAGCCATGTAGAAAAGGGCCATATAATCCACCATTACGGGATTTTCATGCATGGGAATATTCATCGTTTATTCAAAAAGGTGAATTTTGTGGTACTTGTCATGATGTTTCTTCACCAGAAGTTTTGACTAATGGTGTTTTGACAATTGCAAAAAAACTATGGGATAATGGCACAGAAACTCAAGTAGCCATGCCGATTGAGAGAACATTTTCAGAATGGAAAAGTAGTTTGTTTTCTGACTTAATTTACACTGATGGTTTTGGTGGGGATGTGGTTAACAATGTCCCTAATTTAAAGACAGGCCAAACCTGTCAAGATTGTCATATGCCAGAGTCATTTGATCCCAAAGCCAGGGCATGTAATCAAACAGCAGAAGGCAGCAGAACAGGAAATTTAAAGAAACATGAGTTTGCCGGAGGCAATAGCTGGATGCCAGCAGTATTAAAGTCAATTTATGGTGCGGACCTAAGTGATGGTGTCTTGCTAGATAGATCGGCTGCTTTTGATAGAACCACAGATTATGCTTTGGACATGTTACAAAATCAGAGTGCTCTTATAGAAGCCAGTTTGATTTCTACCACAAACAGTGAGGTTCGGATTAAAGTCAAAGTAACAAACTTAACAGGACATAAACTACCAACAGGATATCCAGAAGGGCGAAGAATGTGGATAAATATTGTCGTTAAAGATAGTACCGATGCAAACATCTATGAAAGTGGCAAATACGATGATTCAACAGCAGTGCTAACAGAGGACGCTGCGATCAAAATTTATGAAGCTCAACAGGGAATTTGGAACATTAATACAAATACCTGTGTCATAGAGTCAGGAGGTCAAAAACAGTTTCATTTTGTATTAAATAATTGTATTGTAAAAGATAATCGGATTCCTCCGTTAGGATTTAGGGGAGGTACTGATTTAGAATTAAAACCAGTGGCTATTAATTATCCCCTTGATCCAAATAATCCATCAGCATTAGTCAATTTTGATGAAACCATGTATGTATTTAATATACCCAATGGTACAAGTTTCCCACTATCAGTTACAGCAACATTAAAGTACCAAACAGCCAGTAAGGAATATATTGATTTTTTAGATAATGAAAGTTCAACAGTTACAGAAAATGAACTTTGTGACCGCTCTCAGAGTGTAGGTCCAGCAGATCAGTCAAGAGGAGCATTTATGAAAGCATTATGGGAAAACAATGGGAAATCAGCTCCAGTGGATATGCTAAGTTCGACTTTTCAAATGACAAAATAAGAGATGAGAAAATGTAACTATTCAGCGTATTTTGGATGATAGCTGTATTGAGGCTTCTGAATAGTTAGATGTGAAGAACTTCTACAAATTAAATGTAGAAGTTTAGATTCTACACCTTACTTAAAAAGTGACTTACCTGTCATTTGCTCAGGGGCATCAAGATCTAACATTGCCAAAATAGTTGGTGCCACATCAGAAAGGCTGCCGTTACGTAGACCAAGATCTCTCTTCCCATAGTAAATGCAGGGTACTGGATTCAAAGTGTGTGTTGTCGATGGTTTTCCATGAATGGACATTTGTTCTATATTTCCATGATCAGCAATAATAAGAATTTCGCCATTGACCTGGTCAATAGCGGCTATAATTTTTTTCAAAGCCTCATCTATATACTCCACAGCTTTTACGGCAGCATTAAAGTTACCTGTATGTCCCACCATATCAGCATTTGCAATATTTAAAACAATTAAATCATAATCATTTGCTTGAATTGTGTTGACTAATTGATGAGTTAACTCCGGTAAAGACATCTCAGGTTTTAAGTCATATGTTGCGACATCGCGAGGGGAAGGGATGAGAACTCTATTTTCAAGGTCAAATGGTTTCTCACGGCCATTATTAAAGAAGAAAGTCACATGGGCGTATTTTTCGGTTTCAGCAATTCGGAGTTGCTTCAACCCTGCAAGTGATACCACCTCGCCTAAGGTGTTTTTACATGTTTCTGATGGGTATATAACGCAAGCATCTTGTTTGAACTCTATATCATACAGCGTCATCGTTGCAACCGAGTGTAGATTGGGTGTTGAACATTTGAAGTCAATGCCTTTTAATCCCAAAAAACACCGTGTGATTTGACGCATTCTGTCTCCACGAAAATTGTACAGAAACACCGAGTCACCATCTTGGATCGTTGAGTCTAAATCACCACTCAGACTTATTAGACTCGGTTTAATATGCTCATCTGACAATCCATCATTATATCCAGATTGAAGCGCCTCAGACACGGAAGAATACTCTGTTCCTGTTCCTTTTGTGAACATGTTCCAAGCTATTTCTATTCTATCCCATCTGTTATCTCTATCCATCGCATAATACCGACCAATGATAGAAACGAGTTTTACATTTTCGAGGTTTTGTATTCGATTTTGAAACTCCTGAATTTGTGAAATCCCTGCATTTACTGCGGTATCTCTACCATCAGTGATGGCATGAACCAAAATTGGTTGATTTAATTTGTTGAGAGATTTGCAAAGGCAAATGGCATGTTCTATATGGCTATGAATGCCTCCATCTGAAAGTAAACCGATTAAATGTATTACTCTACTATTTTCACTCTTGTTTAGAAATTTTTTATAAGCACTTTTTTTTTGAAACTGCTTGTTGTCTAAATCTGCTGAAATTTTGACTAGCGATTGTTGAACAACACGCCCTGTACCAATGGTTATATGTCCAATTTCAGAATTACCCATTTGTCCGGCAGGAACGCCAACGAATTCACCATCTGAGCGTAAATTAGCATGAGGGTGTTGGGAATTCAACCTATCAAGTGTAGGTGTATTTGCAATGTGTATTGCATTTGTTTTATCATTTGGGCCCACGCCAACCCCGTCCAGAATACATAAGAGAACGGTTCCCTTTTTTTCTTGTTTCACAATTCACCCAATTAGTTTTGATTGATAGTTTTATTTAAGGTG
>JAESTY010000126.1 GCA_016763355.1 Immundisolibacteraceae bacterium | reverse complement strand
ATCAAAAGGGTCCGAGGTTGCTTGCTGAACAGGGCTTTGCAGCTGCTGATACCCAACTCACCTACGCCATTGGCGGGTTAGCGCTCTGGTCGGCAGACAGCCAGGGTGTTGATGCTCTGGGCAAAGTGCTCACTGGCGGAGACTTCACCCGATTAGCGATTGCGAATCCTCAGATAGCACCCTACGGCGTGGCGGCGGTGCAGTTATTGGAGCGCCTGGGTCTTTATGATCAGGTCGCAACTCGGCTAGTGTTGGGGGCAAATATTGCCCAGACCTATCAGTTTGTTAGCACTGGTAATGCCGGTATTGGTCTGGTGGCCCGGTCTCAGGTCTTGTTGAAGAGTGCAGAAAGTAGCGCTAAAAATGGTTCTTTCTGGATGGTTCCTGACCAATTTTATGAGCCGATTCGTCAGGATGCTATTACTCTGAACCGGGCATTAAAAAATTCCGCAGCGATTGAATTTATGGCATTTATTAACACTAGTCAGGCCCGGGCTATGATTGCGGCTTTTGGTTATCGATTGAGTGAGCCGGGCTGACATGATGGGTTTTTCTGATGCGGATGTAACCGCTATTCTGCTCACCCTGAGGCTGGCATCTGTGGTGACGCTACTGTTGCTGATGTTAGGAACCCCAGTGGCCTGGTGGTTGGCTCGAACCCATTCCTGGTTAAAGGGGCCGATCAGCGCGGTGGTGGCATTACCGCTGGTCTTACCGCCAACAGTGATTGGCTTTTATCTGTTGCTGGCGATGGGTCCAAATGGGGCGATCGGGCAGTTAACTCAATCATTGGGTATCGGTACTTTACCCTTCACTTTTTGGGGCCTGGTGGTTGCCTCACTGGTTTATTCGATGCCGTTTGTGGTGCAACCCCTGCAAAACTCTTTCGAGGCGCTCGGTGAACGACCACTGGAAGTAGCCGCGACGCTCAGAGCCGGTCCCTGGGATCGGTTTGTCACTGTTGTTGTGCCGCTAAGTCGATCTGGCTTTATCAGCGCGGCTATTCTGGGCTTTGCCCATACGGTGGGTGAATTTGGAGTAGTGCTGATGATTGGCGGCAATATTCCTGGCGCCACTCAGGTGATTTCGGTGCAGCTCTATGATCATGTCGAGGCATTGGAATATGGCCAGGCCCATTGGTTATCTGCAGCTATGTTGCTGTTTTCATTTGTGGTACTTGTACTGCTCTATAGCTTTAACCGGCGTTACCCCAATCCGTTACGCCACGGAGCAAGTTCGGGCTCAGTTCAATGAATGAAATTTTACCAGTTGAGTCCACATTAGTTAATCAGCCAGAGCTGGAACTTTGTTTTGAATCGGTCTATCACGGCTTTAGTTTGCAGGTTGATCTGCGATTGCCTGGCAGTGGCGTGACTGCAATTTTTGGACATTCTGGTTCTGGAAAAACCACCTTGCTGCGCTGTGTTGCCGGACTGATTAAAGCAGGCGTCGGGCGGCTTATTGTTGATGGTCAAGTCTGGCAGGATGAGCAAATATTTTTACCCACCCATCGTCGTCCACTAGGGGTCGTTTTTCAGGAGGCCAGCCTGTTCGATCACCTGACCGCTCGGGGTAATCTTAATTACGCGGTGAAGCGGGCGGATAGATCCGCGCCCGGTGTGGACTTTGACCAGGCGGTGGAGTTATTAGGTTTGAGTCAGCTGTTAGACCGCCGGCCTGCTCAGCTTTCCGGCGGAGAGCGTCAGCGGGTAGCCATTGCCCGGGCACTGTTAGTAAGACCACGGTTATTGTTAATGGATGAACCCCTGGCGTCGCTGGATCACGCCCGCAAGCAGGAAATACTGCCCTATCTGGAACGATTGCGTGATCAACTCGGCCTGCCAATACTGTATGTAAGTCATTCTGCCAGTGAGGTAGCCCGGTTGGCAGATCACCTGGTGGTGCTCGATAAAGGCCGAGTTGTTGCCAGTGGGCCGTTAACCGAAACCCTGGCCCGACTCGATCTGCCGTTGCAAATGGGTGACCAGACCGGCGTCGTATTGGCTGGAACGGTTATTGAGCGAGACCAGCAATGGCAGCTGGTTAGGGTCGAGTTTGCTGGCGGCAGCTTCTGGTTACGAGACATGGGCCATGCGATGGGCGACCGGGTGCGATTGCAGGTGCATGCGCGGGATGTGAGCCTTGCGTTGGAGCAGAATCAACAAACCAGTGTTTTGAATATTTTGCCGGTTATCGTCGGAGAAATTGCAGCGGATGAATCTGGAGGTGCTGCGCTTATTCGGTTGCATATCGCAGACACCGTACTGTTGGCTAGTCTTACTCTGCGCTCGGTAAACCATTTGAAACTGCGACCCGGTTGTCAGGTTTGGGCCCAGATTAAATCGGTTGCTTTGATAGAATAAAATAGCTGGCCTTGCTATTAATGCTCGTTAGTTCGAGGACTGGCTTTTAAAGCCGGCTGGAAATTGAACACCCTTTCATCGGAGAACAGTTAGTGGATCCCCAGCAATATCTGGCGCAGCAGCAAGAGCTTAAGTTCGCCAAGTTACAGTTGCAGATTGATTACCTATTTACTAACTCCGATTTTTATCGCGACAAGCTTATAGCTGCGGGGGTGAGTGATCCCCGTGATGTAGATTCGATGGCGGCATTTCGTGCGCTACCGGTGATGATGACCAAAGCCGAGCACCGCACCAGCCAGATTGATTCCTTGGCTCAACACGGCCACTCATTTGGCATGCACCTGTGCGCGCCTTTGGATGATGTGATTCATGTTGCCGCCACCTCAGGCACTAGCGGTGACCCGACTTTTTATACCTTCACCAGAAAAGACCAGCGTATCACCCACGAGATATTCGGCCGGTTATTCAAAATGGCCGGCATTCGTCCTGGCGATACGGTACTCAGTGGTTTTGGATTGAGTATGTGGCTGGCCGGAGTGACGGTAATTCAAGCGCTGGAGCAATACGGCGCGCGGCCTATTGGGGTGGGCGCCGAAGCCGGCGTCGCTAAAATTCTGCGCTATATCAAGCTCACCCGTCCCCGGGTGCTGTTCGCAACGCCGTCACTGGCAACTCATTTAATAGAACGTGCCGAAGCTGAACTCGGCCAGCCGATTGGTGAACTTGGTATAGAGGTGCTGGCCTGTGCCGGCGAGCCAGGGGCTGGTATCCCAGCAGTGCGCCAACGTTTGATCGATGAATATGGCGCCATGGTTTATGACTTTACCGGCGGCGCCTGGCATAACGGCACCATCTCCTGCAATAGTCAGCGTCATTACGGCATGCACTACATGGCCGAAGACTACTGTTTTCGGTATGACCTGGTCGACCCTGAAACTCGCCAACCGCTAGCCCTTGAAGATGGCGCGGTGGGTGAAGCCATTCATACCGCGCTGGAATACCAGGCTGGCCCAGCGTTTCGTGCGGCTACCGGTGATCTGCTTAAGCTTCATGTTAACGAATGTCCCGGTTGCGGCGAGTTTGGTGCTCGCATTGATATCGTTGGTCGGGTTGATGATTTGCTCAATATTAAAGGTGTGAAGGTCTATCCGGCGGCGTTAAAGTCGGTGGTGGCCGAGTTTCAGCCCGATGTTTCTGGTCAGATTCAAATAGTGCTGTCAGCACCACCGCCACGGGTAGAGCCGCCGCTACAGATAACCGTTGAACTCGATCAGGCTGCCCGAGGTGTTAATTCGGTAGCCCTGGCTGAGCGGATCTGTAGCCGTATACGAGAGCTACTGAAAGTGACCGCTGAAATTTCCGTGGTTGAATTTGGTGCATTGGAACGCTCCAATCTGAAAACCAAAATGATTGTGATTAAAGACAATTAATTAGTAGGTATGGTGATGAGCAGGGTGACTCTGGAACAGCTGGTTAGCAAAATCAGCAGCGGCGATAAGTTGGCAATTCCGCCTGAATATAGTGGTGTAGCAATGGCCGCCACGCGAGCGTTACTAACTCGTGGGGTTAAAAACCTACACCTGATCGCCTGTCCCCAGGCCGGACTGCAGGCCGATCTGTTGATTGGCGCTGGTTGTGTGGCAACGGTTGAGGCCGCCGGAATTTCACTGGGCGAATCTGGGTTGGCACCGCGGTTTCGAGACGCGGCTCAACAGGGCAAAATCCGCATGCTGGATGCGACCTGCCCGGCGATTCAGTCTGGATTACAGGCCGCGGAAAAAGGTATTCCGTTTCTGCCGATTCGCGGCATTCTGGGTTCTGATTTGATCGATCTACGGGATGACTGGCTGGTAATTGATAATCCCTATACCGAGGGTGACCCTTTACTGCTAGTACCCGCTATCCAGCCCGATGTTTCGTTGTTTCATGCGCCGCTGGGTGACGATTACGGCAATGTCTGGGTAGGAATCCGTCGAGAGTTGATGTTGATGGCACATGCGTCTAAATCTACTTTAGTGACCGTAGAAAAGCGTTATAAAGGTGATCTGCTGGCAGATCCGGTGTATGCCGCTGGCACCATTCCTCACATGTATATCACCGCCACCGCAGAGGTCGCCGGTGGTATGCGCCCGCTGGGTTTTTTTGGCGACGGTTCGGTGACTGATGTTGAGCATCTGGCCGGTTACGAAAAGCTCGCCCGCAGTCAGCAGGGTTTTGAGCAATATTTGCAGGAACAAGGTATCGAGGTGGGGTCGTGAGCGGCGTACAGCAGGTGCCTGCTGAGACTAACGAAGAGTTGTTGGCTGCCGTTCTGGGCCGATTAGTCGCCGATTCAACTCATACAGTCGTCGGCGCCAATTCGCCGATACCTGCCTCTGCGGCACTGCTTGCGGCAGGGTTAAGTGAAGGCAATCATCAGGTCACCATTCTTGGCAGCCGTGAATTTATGCAGTTTACCGATGGCGGTAAGGAGCTGTTTGATTATGCGGCTCAGGGGCGTATGGATGCCTTCTTTGTCGGCGGTGGCCAGATCGATGGCCAGGCTAATATTAATCTGGTAGGGGTCGGTGATTATCCGGGTACCAAATTGCGCTTACCCGGCAGTTTTGGTTCAGCCTATCTTTATCACCTGGTGCCCAACGTGGTGCTGTTTCGCAAAGAGCACAGCCGGCGTGTGTTGGTGCCGAAAGTCGATTTTATTAGTGCGGCAGGGTTGAGTCCTGCTAATCACTACCGGGTCGGTGGCCCACGCTGGTTGGTGACCGAGCTGGTAGTGATGAAGTTCGATGCTGATCGAGGACGCTTTTATCTGCAGAGTATTCATGCCGGACATGACCTGGACGAGGTGCTAGATCGAACTGGTTTCGAATTTGATTATGACCCCGAACCGGCGGTTACCCCGCCGGTGGACGATCAGGAGTTGGCCCTGCTCAGAACTTCAGTTCGTGAGTCGCTGCAGCCGGTCTACCCCGGATTTTGCAGTCGGGCTTTTGGCCAGTGAGCATGGATCCAGAACAGCATTCAGAACAGCCGATTCAACGCAGAATGCGTATTAGTAGTCAGGGTGACGGTTATCTAAGTGTGGTCGATAATTTGCGTGGCTCGCAGACGATTAGCGATGAACCCGTAGCTGTGGGCGGGAATGGCGAAGGTTTTGGTCCTTTTGAACTGTTGGCCGCATCTCTGGGAACCTGCACAGTGGCGACCTTGAAAATGTATGCCAGACGAAAACAGTGGCCACTGACTGATCTGGTGGTGGAATTGAAATATCAGCGCGCAGGAGAAGGTGATTTAACGACAGAGGTTGGTGATCAGTTGCGACGCTGCATAAAGCTGATTGGGCCACTAGATAAAAAGCAGAGTTTACGGTTGGCTGAAATCGCCCGGCGCTGTCCGGTGGCGCGGGTGTTATCGGGCGCCAATATCACCATTGTCGATGAAGTCGAGGTTACTGCGTAGCTGAGTATGGGCACCGCCAGGCTATCGATCGCAATGATCGAGTTGACCGTTGAATTAAATGCGGGATCTACCGGATTGGTATGGATCTAGATAGGCTCTTATCGACTAATGATCTGCGCTTGATTACTAGCAGTGGTTGAGCTATCTGATTTAGTCACCGACCCACGGTCGGGGCAGGTGGTTAACTGAGGTTCTACAAAAAATATTGATATTGAGACTTAGCCTATATTCCTGAAATATTCGAAACTTGTTGCTTTTAGTGATTGAAAGCATAAATTGAGTCCCTCGTTAGGCGACCTCATGGGTCGCTAAAGCGAAAGCGCAGTGGAGGGCGCTTTGTACTCATGCTGTTGTGATTTTTTTAACTACAGTGGCTGTCAAATATTTCAGGAGGAGTTATGGATACCAAGACAGAGTTAAATGCCCCAACCGGTTTGATGGATTTTCGGGCCTGGATTCATGAGTTAGAACGTACCGGTAACCTGGTGCGTATCGACGATGAGATCGATTCCCAAACCGAAGCAGGCGCGGTGATGCGCTATGCCAATGAGCAGGAATCTCCGGCTCAGCTGTTTACTAATGTTAAAGACTCCATGCCTGGGTCTAGCCTTTTGGGTGGCCCATTCGCCACCAAAGAACGCATCGCCATTGCTTTTGGTTTTGCGCCCGACACTAGCTATTCGGTGCTCACGGATGCTTTTGCCAGTGCGCTGGCAACCAAGCGGATTAAACCGGAAATTGTCAGTAGTGGTAGCTGTCAGGAAAATGTGCTGCTGGGTGATGATGTTGATCTTTTCAAACTACCTATCGCCAAATTGCATCCGCAGGATGGCGGCCCCTATGTCGGCACTTTAAATATTGGTGTTTGCAAGGACTACGACAGTGACTGGGTTAACTGGGGTACCTACCGAGGCATGGTGCACGACAAACAGTCCACCGGCCTCTGGTTGGGCCCATTGAATCAGGGTGGCCAGATTCTGAAGAAATACCATGCCGATGGCAAAACCATGGAATACGCCATGTTCTTTGGTGGTGATCCGATGCACAACATCCTGGCTTCCTGCGGGGTTCCGGCCGGCGTGTCGGAAGTCGAAGTAGTCGGTGGTGTGCGTGGTGAGGCGGTGAAGTTGGTTAAATGCAAAACCGTTGATCTTTACGTACCTGAAAATGCTGAAATTGTCCTCGAAGGTACCTGTGCACCCGGGGACCTAAAACCCGAAGGTCCATTTGGGGAATACCCAGGTTATGTGGTTTCAGGTACCAATGATCGGCCGGTATTTCGACTCTCCGCTATGACCTGGCGTACTAATCCGATTTTGCCCGCTACCTGCCTGGGGGTGCCGGTTGATGATTCGGTGATGTGGTTACTTGAAGTGGCCTCTAGCGTAAAAGAAGCCCTGCTCTCTAAAGGCATGCCGATTATCGATGTGGCGGTCCCCGAATTCAGCGGTTGTCATGCGGTGGTGGTATCTACCAAAACCCCGCATGCTGGTATTCCACAATTTATCAGTAGTGTCAGCTGGACTGATCGAAATGCCTCCTACTTTCCCTACGTGATTGTGGTCGATGAAGACGTCGACCCCTGGAATCTGAATGAGGTGTTTCACGCCATGTGCACCAAGTGCAACCCGGTGAAAGATATTCATATCTTTCCAGGGGCGGTGAATAGTCCGTTGACCCCTTACATCGCCGGTGATCCCCTGCGAGAACTCGGTGCTGGTGGTGGTAATGTGCTGTTTGACTGCACCTGGCCGGTGGAGTGGACCCAAGAGCAGCGTCCGCATCGGTTGGCGTTTAACAACACCTATCCTGATGATGTCAAAGCGATGGTTTTGGAGAACGCGGTGCGTTGGGGTCTTAAATAGGTTTGTTACTGGTTGTTTAATGTTTAGATGCCGCTACCTGGTCATTCAGATTGGGTAGCGGTTTTTTTATGTCTGCAACTTTAGACCGGCCGTAAATCTGGCCTCGGTGATATAGGCGGCTAGTCGTCAGAAGCCGTCGAGTTTCAACCGCAGGTCAGTAACATTAGTGGCGTTAGCCAGGGCGACATCTTCAGTGATTTTTTTGTCTTTTACGAGTTGTAACAGGCAGTCATCAAAACTGATCATGCCATGCTGACCGCCATTCTGAATCGCCTGAATCATCTCCCCCTGCCGGCTGGGGTCTTCGATCATATCCTGAATAGTCTTGGTGACTACCATCACTTCAAAAACCATCGCCCGACCTTTGCCATCGGCGGTCGGTACCAGGCGCTGACTAATAACCCCTTTGAGGTTCTGCGCCAGGGCGATGCGCACATTCTGCTGTTCTTCCGGCGGAAAATTAGACAGTAGTCGGGTCAGAGTTTCCATGGCACCTGACGCATGTAGGGTCGACAACACCAGGTGGCCTGTGTCAGAAGCTTTGACAGCAGTATTAATCGTAACGGTATCGCGCAGCTCTCCAATAAGGATCACATCTGGGTCCTGGCGCAATGCAGCGCGCATCGCATCTGAAAAGGATGGCGTATCGATGCCAACTTCGCGTTGGTTAATAATCGAGCGTTTATCGGTAAACATGAACTCGATCGGATCTTCAATGGTGACAATATGTTTGGCAAAACTGCGATTGATGATATCGATCAGTGCTGCCAGGGTGGTGGATTTTCCGGAACCTGTAGGTCCTGTTACCAGCACCATGCCGCGTTTTAACTGACTAAATTTATTCAGCACCTCCGGCATCGACATTGCTTTTGGATCAGGCATTTCAGATGGGATTAGTCGTAACACCATGCTGGTAGAACCACGCTGTCTGAACAAGTTGACCCGAACCCGGCCAAAATCACCAAAACCCTTGGCCAGATCAATCTGATTAATTTCTTCAAACGTGGCCTGCTGTTCGTCATCGGTTAACGAGTGAACAATGGCTTCCATCGCCTCGGCGGATAGCGGGGGCAAGGAGTCAATTGGCTTAATGTTGCCACCGAGCCGGAAATAGGGCGTAGCGCCGGTCTTTAAATGGATATCCGAAACCCCCATTTTCGCCGCATTGCGAATCAGCAGCTGCATGAATTGGTCAGCAGTTTTAACCGGGCCGAATAGAGAAGCATTCAGGTCAAGTGTTTGGTCATCACTACTATCATTGGAACGGGGTTGGTCCATCGTAACGGTTCCTCAATTTGGCGAGTTCAATACCCAATTAAATAGTGCTTATCGTCGTCGAACGGGTGGTTTGGGCGGTGACTGATCACTGCGCGATTGTAGCGGGTTAGTCAACGCGGCTCCATGGTGTCGGATCACCTTGTTGTGTAACGAATATTTCTCTTGACACACCCTTGCACAAGCCCTAGATTTGCGCCTGTGGTGGGGTGAAGTGGCAATTAATGGTTAATAGTGGGTATTTGTGGTGTTCTGGATGACCCGTTAGATGTTTCGAGGCGTCAATAATATCAACCTGGATGCGAAGGGTCGCATGGCTGTTCCTGCGCGCCATAGAGACCTTTTAGCCAATGATGGTGTCGAAGAACTAATGGTAACTCTGGCGCATCGGGGTAACTGTCTGTTGATCTACCCTTTACCTGAATGGGAGCAGATCGAAAGACGGTTGGTAAAGCTCTCGGATCTTAATGAATCTGCCTACCAGCTCAAACAAATTCTACTTGGTCATGCTAGCCACTGTGCGCTAGACGGTAGTGGTCGTATTTTGATTCCGCCACTGCTAAGAGAGCATGTCGAAATCGATAAACGTTCAGCATTGGTGGGTATGGGCAATAAGTTGGAACTTTGGCAGGAGCAGAACTGGTCCGCGCAGCGGACAGCTAATTTAAGCCGGATCAGCGAGATGGATCTGGAGTCTTCAGAGGAGTTAGCTGGATTAACCCTGTAGAGAAATGATGCAGCAAGCAAAACACATCCCGGTCATGTTGGGTGAGGCCATCAACGCATTGGCGATTCGTGATAACGGCATTTATGTCGATGCCACCGCCGGCGCTGGAGGACACTGCTCTGCGATTCTGGACCAGCTGGGAAGCGACGGTCGTCTGCTAGCGATTGACCGCGACCCAGATGCGGTTGCAGGCGTACGAGATCGATTTGTCGAAGACCCCCGAATAGAGGTTTTTCATTCGCCCTTTTCCCGAATTGCCGAAGTGGTTGCTAGTCAGGGACTTATCGGAAAGGTCAACGGTATTCTGGTGGATCTGGGAGTTTCATCGATGCAGCTTGATCAGCCCGAGCGCGGTTTTAGCTTTATGCGCAGTGGTGACCTGGATATGCGGATGGACAGCGACCACGGCATGACCTTGTCGCAATGGCTGTCTACCGTTGATGAATTTTTGTTGGTGCGAGTGTTGCGAGAATATGGCGAGGAACGTCATGCCAGGCGTATCGCCGCAGCAATATTGGAACAGCATGCCCAGCAACCTTTGGCAACCACCGCTGAATTAGCCGAGTTGGTAGCGAAGGCAATGCCCAGGCATGACCATAAGAAGCATCCAGCGACTCGGACTTTTCAGGCACTGCGTATCGCATTGAATGATGAGCTTGGTGAATTGCAGCGCTTCCTGTTGCAGGTGATTAGCCTGCTGGCCGAAGGCGGGCGACTAGTTGTATTGAGCTTTCATTCTCTGGAAGACCGCATCGTTAAACGTTTTATTGCGCAGCATTCCAAGATCACCGATGAGTTGCCCCTGGATTTACCAGTGATTGATGTAGAGCGACTGGCACCGTTAACGCGGGTACGGATGGGCAAAAAACCCAGTCGTGAAGAGGTCAGCATAAATTCCCGAAGTCGCAGTGTGATTATGCGGGTCGCCGAGCGCACCACGGCACCGGTTGCAGAGCCGGATCTAGATCAGCTGTTTGGTATTGAAGAGTTGACCCAAAGAGTCGCTGACCAGCAGCGTTCAGGACGGGCAAAAGGCACCAGCAGCAAAAAATCAAAGTCTGAATCGAAGACCAAGCAGCGTTTTCAGGGATTGCTCAATTCGCAGAGTGGTATTCAACCGCTGAAATTGGCGGGTGTGTCGTGAATGCGCTGACCAAGCAATTGCTCTCAACGCTGATGCTAGGTGGGTTAGTGATGGGTTCCGCGCTTGCAGTAGTCACTAACATTGATTCTCGGCGCGAGCTGTTCGGCAAGATGCAAACTCAGCGTGAAGGCCGAGACCTGGTTGATGCGCAGTGGCGCAAACTATTGTTAGAGCGAGCAGCATTGAGCTCTCAGGTCAGCGTTGATAGGGTCGCTCTGCAGCGCCTGAAAATGAAACTCCCAGAGCCTGATTCAACCGTGACGGTGACTTTCTGATGGGTCGCTGGCGGTTTTCGGTTGCTCAGTCCCGGGACTGGACCCTGAGAGGGTTAATCTTATTGGCGGCGTTTGGCCTGGCTTATCGAGCGTTTTATCTGCAGGTTATCGAAACCCCATTTTTGCAGGACATGGCGGCTAATCGTCAGGTCCGAACGCTGGACGTGCACGCCAACCGCGGCATGATCCGCTCCCGTAATGGTGAACCGCTGGCGGTGAGCACGGCTGTAGATTCGCTTTGGGTAGACCCATTGCTATTCGTGACGCAACGTCAGCACTGGCCAAAATTGGCCCGTTTGCTCGATATGCCGACTAGTGAACTGGAGCAGAAGATTGGCTCACGGTTACAGCGCAGGTTTGTGTATCTGAAACGGCGTTTAACCCCTCAACTGGCAGCTGAGGCTGATGAACTCGGGATTAAAGGGCTCTATTTACAACGCGAATACCGTCGTTACTACCCGACCGCGGAAGTCTCCGGTCACCTGCTTGGCTTTACCAATATTGATGATCAGGGTCAGGAAGGTATCGAGCTGCAATATAACCGGCTACTCAGTGGTCAGGCGGGTCGTACCCGGGTAGTTCAGGATTTACACCGCCGTTGGGTACAGCCAGTGGAAGCCATTTCGACCGCGGTGCCGGGCTCCGATTTACAGCTCACGCTGGACAGCAGGCTGCAGTATCTGGCTTACCAGGAACTTAAGGCTGCGGTTCATCAACACCGGGCTGAGTCAGGTTCAGCGGTGGTAATCGATATTGCCACCGGTGATCTGCTAGCCATGGTTAATCAACCTTCGTTTAACCCCAACGAGACTGCAAGTAGGCGTCCGGCTCATTTTCGTAATCGTGCGGTCACCGACGTATTTGAACCCGGCTCTACTATTAAGCCTTTTATTGTTGCTGCAGCCTTGCAAGCCGGTACCTACCGAGCGACCAGCTGGATCGATACCGATCCAGGTTACCTGGTGGTCGGTGGTCATAAAATCAGCGATCACCGGCCGTTTGGCCCCTTGACGCTGGAAGGCATACTGCAAAAGTCCAGTAACGTGGGCGCGGTGCGGATTGCTATGGGTCTGGACCCACAGCAGATAGAGGCGTTGTTGCGTGGAGTCGGCGTGGGCAGGGCTAGCGGTGCGGCCTTTATAGGCGAGTCAAGCGGATTATTGGTGCCCGCAGAGAATTGGCGAAAAGTCGATCAGGCCACGCTCTCATTTGGTTACGGCCTATCGGTGACGGCCCTGCAGTTGACTCGGGCATATGCGATTTTGGGTAATCATGGTCGTGATCTGAATGTCCATATTATTGCTGCTGAATCTGCTCAAATGATGGCACAGGTAATCAGTCCGCAGGTAGCGGATCAGGTGGTCAGGATGATGGAGGCCGTGATCGCACCTGGGGGTACCGGCAGTCGTGCGGCGGTGTCGGGCTACCGAATTGCGGGTAAGACCGGCACTGCCCATCTGTTTAAAAAAGGTGGTTATGACAAAACCCGCTATGTTGCTACGTTCGCGGGGTTGGCCCCTGCTAGCGCCCCGCGCCTGGCCATGGTGGTGACGATTAAGGATCCAAAAGGCGAGGCGTTTTATGCGGGTGATGTCGCAGCGCCGGTGTTTTCTCGATTTATGCATCGAGCTCTGCCGTTGTTAAAAATTCCTGCAGATGGTGAGGTAGTTCCCTCCCATTTGATCGATGTGAGTGGGGCGGCTGCATGAGCCGAGTCGCCGACCAGCGAATTGCCCAACTGATGGACCTGCTCGATGGCCTTGTTGAAGTAGGGCCAGCGTTGAATTGCCCAATTACCGGTGTTACCGACGATACCCGGCTGTTAAAACCAGGCGATCTTTTTATTGCCCGCAGTGGCAGTCAGGATGATGGCGCTCGCTACACCAGAGAGGCGATAAAACGAGGCGCGGCTGCTCTTCTGGTTGAACAGGTTGATGCGATTCCACAGCCAATCGATGTGCCGGCGTTGGTGCCTACTGACCTACGTCAGCATTTAGCTGAAATCGGTAGTCGGTTTCATGGCGCGCCAGCGGATCATCTCAAATTAATCGGTGTGACCGGCACCAATGGCAAAACCAGTTGTACGACT
>JAESTY010000125.1 GCA_016763355.1 Immundisolibacteraceae bacterium | reverse complement strand
CTTTATCGTCATTTTCGCCACCTGGCAGAGGCGGTCGATATTCCGCAGATTTTGTATAACGTGCCCGGACGTACCGCAGTCGATATGAAAGTGGAGACTGTTGAAAGGTTGATGAATATCGACAATATCGTCGGCCTTAAAGAAGCTTCCGGTGATCTGCAACGCAGTGCGGACCTGGTAAAAAGCTGCGGCAACACAATTGCCATTTTAAGTGGTGATGATGATCTTGCCCGCCAGCAGCTGCTCAGTGGCTTTAACGGCGTGATTTCAGTTACTGCTAATGTTGCGCCTAAGCTGATGCAGCAGATGGTCAGCGCAGCGCTAGCGGGCGATGAAGAGGCCGCCACTGACTTTGATCAACAACTGGCTGGTTTGCACCGTGATCTGTTTCTCGAATCGAATCCAATTCCTGTAAAGTGGGCGCTGCAGCGCATGGGATTGATTCCCGAAGGGATTCGTTTGCCACTGACTCCCTTATCCGATCAGTATCAACCTGCATTGGTTGAATCCATGCAACTGGCTTCAGCGTTATAGCGGTTCCGACTGCCAAAAATTTTCGACTCGATTTTTAATCAGAAAAACTAGACCATAGGAAAACTTTGATGACCCGATCCACTGCCGTATTACGTTCCGCCGGACTGGCTGGATTGGCGTTTTTAACCTTAAGTGGCTGCTCCACTGTTGAAAAATATCTCACTGGAGATCCGGCCGATAAGGAATATCAGGCCGCAACCAAACTACCGCCACTAGAGATTCCGCCAGAAATGAATCGTGGTGTTGTTGATTCCAGTGGCGCATTACGGATTCCTGGTATCGATGACAATTACGAAGTTAGTTATTCAGCGCAGTACGGCGCGGTGCAGTCTGGGCCAAGACGTCAGCGTGAAGCGATATCATTTTTAAGCAGTGATGACACTGGCGCTAGCACGCTACGGGTTAGCGGTGGTTTCGCTACTGCCTGGACCGAAGTGGCTAGTGCGCTGGCGAAACTGGGTGTTGAAGTAACCCATCGAAATCGCGAAAAAGGCGAATATCGGGTCGATTTCCCCGTGGTTGGCGAAGTAAATCGGGGTGTGGTTGATACCCTGGTGTTCTGGAACAACGATGAAGTCCAGCTGGCCAATCTTGAAATTATTATCGAAAACCTTGGCGAGCCAACCACTTTGGTACGGGTTTATGATGGCAATGATCTTGATGCCTCGGCGACAGCAACCACTTTGCTGGAAAAAATGCATACCCAGATGAGTCCAGCCGGCAGCGTCGCTGCCTCAACCACCAATCAGCGGCCGCTGTTTGAAACTGCTGGAAAATCATCGGTAGCGGCTCCAGTAAGTCTGACCGCAACCCCAGGTCGACGTTATCAGCTTGAAAACCGTAGCGGTGCTGGACGCATTGTTACCGACCAGGGATTCGCTCGCGCCTGGCGTGAGGTTGGTCTGGCGATTGCTGAACAGGCGCTTGATATCGAAGACCGGGACCGCTCTCGTGGTGTTTACTTTATTAATGACCTGATGGCACAGCAGAGTGGTGGATTAGTTTCCAAACTTAAGTTCTGGGGTGATGACGATGCAGAAACGATTACTCGGCTGGTGGTGATTCAGCCCCAGGATGGTGGTGGTAGTCAGGTGTTAATTTTTGATGAAGAAGAGCATCTTGATGGCAGTCCGGCGGCCAAGGCGATGCTTGCCAATTTGCATAAACACCTGCCTTAACAGCGGCGGTTAACCGGGAAGGTGCGTTGTGCCTCGTTAGGCAGTGGTAGCCGTGGCAATGCAACGGTGGTTGAACAGGGTAATACCCGACTGCTGGTTGATTGCGGATTTTCGGCGCGGGAAGCTCGTAAGCGTTTAGAGCGGATTGAGATCGACCCGGGTAGTTTGACGGCCATATTAGTGACTCATGAACACGCCGACCATATTGCGGGTGTGCGGGTGTTGGCTCGTGGTCTGGGATTGCCTGTCTATCTCACCTCTGGTACCGCCAGAGCAGCGGAGAAGCTACTCCGCGATGTTGATGGGATTCGTGAATTTAATGCCCATGAAGCGTTTGAGGTCGGCGATATAGAAATTCGACCGTTTCCCGTACCCCATGACGCCCGAGACCCGGCGCAGTTTGTGTTTAGTAATGGCGATACCAGGATTGGCTTGCTCACCGATGCGGGTCACGTGACCCGGGTGATGATCGAAGCCCTGGCGTCAGTTGATTATCTTATGCTGGAGTTTAATCACGATCGCGAACTGTTATTGCAGGGCGATTATCCACAGGGATTAATCGACCGGGTTGATAGTGATTATGGCCATTTGAATAATCAGCAATCGATGGCCCTGTTGAGCAAGCTGGAGCCGGGCAAGCTCAAGGGTGTTGCTGCATTACATTTAAGTCACCAGAACAATTCTGTGGATCGGGTCAGCCAATGTCTGGCCGATACGCTTAATAACTCTGGAATTGAACAGATTATTGCCTGTCAGGATTTGGGTTTTAGCTGGTTTGGTGAGCAGTAAATTCGTCGATATCGAGTTACAGAATTTGGCGATTTCTGGGTTTTAGATCCGGATAAATTTTTTGCATTTCTTAACTATTTACAGTCTATAAAGGTTTCAACATGTCCAACGATTCAACACCTGCAGTTGTTAAAGGCGAAGAGCTGTATCGCGGTAAAGCCAAAACAGTTTTCCATTGTGACGATCCAACCCGGCTTATCCTGCACTTTCGTAACGACACCTCTGCATTTGACGGTGAGAAGGTTGAGCAGCTCAGCCGTAAAGGTGAGATCAACAACCGTATTAATGCTTTTGTGATGGAAAAGCTTTCTGCGTCAGGCATCAACACCCATTTTGATCGACTGCTCAGCGCCGAAGAAAGCCTGGTAAAGAAACTCGATATGCTGCCGGTGGAATGTGTGGTTCGCAATATTGCCGCCGGCAGTCTCTGCAAACGTCTCGGCGTTGAAGAGGGGCTCGTACTAGAAAGCCCCCTGTTCGAGTTCTTCCTCAAGAATGATGAACTGCATGACCCGATGATCAATGACCATCACATCCGCTTATTCGGCTGGGGTACTCAAAAGCAGATAGATGAGATGCAGCGCATTACTTTTGCGGTTAATGACGTGCTGAAAAAGCTGTTTGCCGATATCGGCATTTTGCTGGTCGATTACAAATTAGAGTTTGGTGACTACGAAGGCGAGTTGGTACTGGGTGACGAATTCACACCAGACGGCTGCCGGCTTTGGGATGCGGAAACCCGTAAAAAACTCGATAAAGACCGTTTTCGCCGTGACATGGGTGATGTGGTTGAAGCCTATGAAGAAGTGGCTATGCGGTTGGGTGTGCCCCTCGATTGAAATTAATCACCAGTGCAGAATTTAACGGTCTGGAACTTGCTGGAAAACCGGCCTTTCCCGCATTTCGATTAGCCCAGCTGGTCGCCGAACTTACCGAGCTTCTGCCTGGGCTTGAAGGGCTCTCGGCTGACTTTTGTTATTTCGGTCAGTTCAGTAGTGAGCTGGCGGCCGACCAGCATTCGCGGTTTGAGCAGATTATCAATGGTGCGGATGTCGAGGGGGAGTCTCAACTTTCTGCAGAACAGCAAGGTTTATTGATCTTGCCGCGGCCGGGTAGCCAGTCTCCCTGGTCAAGCAAAGCCACCGAAATTCTGCGCTTATGTGGTTTTATTGATCTACAACGGATCGAACGTGGCGTCCGTATCAACCTGTCTGGAGTTGATGAGCAGCAGGTACTTGATGCTGCCAATAGTGCGGGTCATCGTTTTCCACTATTTGATCGCATGACCGAGCAGCTGGTCGCCGGTGATTACGCCGCCTCTACAATATTCGAGCACTCAGAACCAGTTGCTTATCAGACCGTCCCAGTTATCGCCCAGGGTGTAGCAGCATTGGCTGAGGCCAATCTGAAGATGGGGTTGGCCCTGTCTGACCAGGAAATTGATTACCTTTACCAGTTCTATCTGAGTTGCAAGCGGGACCCTTCTGATGCGGAACTGATGATGTTCGCGCAGATTAACTCTGAACATTGTCGCCACAAAATCTTCAACGCAGACTGGCAGTTGGATGGCGAAAAACAGCCACTTTCTCTGTTTGACATGATCCGTAATACCCATCGAGTCAGTCCTGAAGGCACTCTGGTCGCCTATAGCGATAACAGTTCGGTGATCGAAGGTCGGCAGGGCAGCGGCTTCGAACCGGACGCTGACGGCGAATATATCGAGCAGTCGGCGCTGACCCATATTTTGATGAAGGTGGAAACCCATAACCACCCAACAGCAATTGCACCATTGCCAGGTGCTGCCACCGGCTCCGGCGGTGAGATACGTGATGAAGGCGCTACTGGCCGGGGCTCGCGTCCGAAAGCCGGACTCTGTGGGTTTTCAGTGTCTAACCTGGAAATTCCCGGTGCGGAGCAGCCCTGGGAACAGGTCTACGGCCGACCCGATCGGATCGCTTCAGCACTGGAAATAATGATTGACGGCCCGATTGGGGCCGCAGCGTTTAATAATGAATTTGGTCGTCCCAACCTGACCGGTTATTTCCGTACCTATCAGCAGCAACATAACGGCCAAGTTCGCGGTTATCACAAGCCGATCATGATCGCCGGTGGGCTGGGTATTATTCGGGATCAACTTACCGAAAAGCTCAGTGCCGATGCGGGTGCTTTGGTGATTCAGCTTGGTGGGCCAAGTATGCCAATTGGCGTTGGTGGTGGCGCTGCCTCTTCGATGGCTACCGGTAGCAATGCGGCTGACCTGGATTTTAATTCGGTTCAACGCCATAACCCGGAAATGCAAAGGCGCTGTCAGGAAGTGATTGATGCCTGCTGGCGCCAGGGCGAGCACAATCCGATTCGCAGTATTCATGATGTTGGTGCCGGCGGACTCTCCAATGCAGTCCCCGAACTGGTTAATGACGCCGGTATGGGCGGCAAGCTGCAGCTGCGTAACATCCATAGTGCCGATAGCAGTATGTCGCCGCTACAGATCTGGAGTAACGAGTCCCAGGAACGTTACGTCATGCTCATCGACGCGGAGCGGCTGGAAGGTTTCGCAGCGCTATGTGACCGTGAACGTTGCCCGTTCGCCGTGCTTGGGGAAGTAACTGATGAGCCCCACCTGCTGGTCGAGGATAGTCATTTTGATAATGCGGTCGTCGATATGCCGATGCCGGTGTTATTGGGTAAGCCACCCAAATTAGAACGGGTCGGTGTGAATCCCACCGATACCCCGCAGCCACTTGATTTCAGTTCGGTCGATATCGATAGTGCGGTTAACCGGGTATTGGCATTGCCGACCATTGCCGATAAAAGTTTTCTGATCACCATTGGCGATCGTTCTGTCGGTGGCCTGGTAGCTCGAGATCAGATGGTTGGCCGCTGGCAAACCCCGGTCGCGGATGTAGCAGTCACCAGTGCAGATTTTCACCATTTCCATGGTGAAGCGATGGCCATGGGTGAACGTGCCCCGGTAGCCTTAACCGATTCACCGGCCGCAGCGCGACTAGCGGTTACCGAAGCCATTACTAATGTACTGGCGGCTGACG
>JAESTY010000124.1 GCA_016763355.1 Immundisolibacteraceae bacterium | reverse complement strand
AGGGCTAAACCGCAGTTAGGGGTTTTGCGTCTGTTCAGCGCGGCTATTAAACAGCAGGAAATTGACGAACGTATCGAGCTTAATGATCAGCGGGTGCTGGCCACCCTCGACAAGATGGTCAAGCAGCGTCGTGAGTCGATACGTCAGTTCACCGACGCTAGCCGCATGGGTCTGGTTGAACAGGAAGAGTTCGAGATATCTGTACTTAAGGTTTATCTGCCAGAGCCCTTAAACGAGGCTGAAATTGCCGCGATGATCGACCAGGCCGTGGTTGATAGTGGCGCTCAGGGCGTCGCTGATATGGGCAAGGTAATGGGGCTGATAAAACCCCAGGCCCAGGGACGTGCAGATATGGGTGCCGTGAGTAAACTGGTTAAAGCCAAACTGGCTTAATTGAGGGTTGTAAAGTGGCGCTACCGGGCAATCCGGTAGGCGTTAAGGTTTAATTAGTTTACTAGCCTTGGATGGTACTCTGTAAGGTCAATCTTATTTAGTCTGGAATGCGGTTCTAATCGCGGGTTAGGTAATCATCCTGTATCGACGGCTTTAAAAGGTGGGTCCAGTGCAGCATCGCGCGGCTGACCAGATAGCAGATTCGTTATCTGACTACTTTAATAACCGAGAAGCGTCTGCTGTTCGGCTTAGGTGTTTTCGCAATACTCCTTCAATTCCGCGGCGATCACTATTGCTGTGTGCTGTTATTGCCTGTGTCCTTCAATTATTTGTGTTGTCCAGTTTTGCCGGTGAAGCCGAATCGGCAGGTCCAACCCCAGATGTTTCCGTAAAAGCACTGTTTAATCGCAAAGCGCTGCTGGTGGTTAATGGTGAGCAGCGCCTGGTCAGTGTCGGTGAGACTTTTCACGGCGTGACTTTAAGGGAGTCAGATAGCCGTAGAGCATTAATTGAAATTAATGGTCAGCCCCAGCGGTTGAAGCTTAATCAACGGATTGGTGGCGGCTACACCAGAGTACAGCAGCCGAGTATGCGAATCTGGGCGGATCAGCGCGGCATGTATCGCACCACCGGCACCATCAATGGTTTTGCAGTCTCTTTCCTGGTGGATACCGGTGCCACTTCGGTGGCGATGAACAGCGCTGAAGCGAAACGAATGGGTATTGATTACCGGCTGCGAGGCAAGCCTACGCGTATCTCAACAGCGTCCGACGTGGTTACCGGTTACTCGATCATATTGCCCGAGGTTAAGGTTGGCCAAATGACGCTTTCTAATATTGCGGCGGTCGTCATTGAGGGTGACCAACCCAGTGAAATTTTACTCGGTATGTCATTCCTGGGTAGGTTAGAGATCAGTCATCAACAGGGCGCGATGCTGTTGCAACAGAAGTTTTAAGCCAGCATTATTTCAGCCAACGTATTTTGTGGATAAATAAAGTCGAGCTTTTTTATAGCTCTGCTAGCCGTGCGGTTATGGTGGCTACTATCTGTTCTGCGCTGAGACTAAAATCTATTCGAACCTGTTCCGGGGTGCCATGACTGGCGTAGTCATCGGATAGCCCTAGGTGCAATAAATTAGCGCTAATGCCCTGTTTTGCTAATGAATTGGCCACCGCCGCCCCCGCGCCACCAATCACGCTATTTTCTTCGATGGTCACTAACAAGTCATGGTCAGTTGCAGCGCTGGCAATGGCCTGGTCGTCGACGGGCTTTACAAAACGCATGTTCCAGACGCTGGCGTTGAGGCTGTCTGCTGCGGTTTGGGCTTCGGTGAGCAAGCTGCCAAAACTCAGTATGGCGATTTTTTGACCGCTACGAACCTGCTCAGCTCTCCCCAGCGGCAGTTCGGTGAGGGCTGGATCAACAGCAACTCCTGGTCCAGATCCTCGGGGATATCTCACTGCCGCAGGCCCGGAGTGGCGGTAACCAGTTGTGAGCATCTGCCGGCACTCGTTTTCATCTGCCGGGGCCATGATCATCAGGTTGGGGATACAGCTTAAAAAGCTTAGATCAAAAGCACCTGTGTGGGTGGCGCCGTCCGCACCCACCAGGCCAGCCCGATCAATGGCAAACAGTACCGGCAGGTTTTGAATACAGACGTCGTGAATCAGCTGGTCATAGCCACGTTGTAGAAAAGTTGAGTAGATCGCCACCACCGGTTTCAGTCCTTCGGTAGCCATCCCAGCGGCCAGGGTGATGCAGTGCTGTTCTGCGATACCAACGTCAACATAGCGATCGGGAAACTGTTCGGCAAATTTCACCAACCCGGAACCCTCTTTCATCGCCGGAGTAATACCAATTAGTTGGTCGTCTGCGGTGGCCATATCGACCAGCCAGTCACTAAAAATTGAAGTATAAGTCGCCGGCTTTTTGCCGCCAGAAGAGACCACTCCCTGGGCAGGGTCAAACGGAGAAACTCCGTGATACTGGATCGGATTCTGTTCGGCCTGAGGGTAGCCCTTACCCTTTTGGGTGACCACATGCAGTATTTGTGGGCCTTTTTTCACTCTCAGTTTGGCTAACGTATCGGCCAGGGTTTCAACGTCGTGGCCATCAACCGGACCGTAGTAACTAAAACCGAGTTCTTCAAACAAGGTGCCGGGCACCACCATGCCTTTGACATGTTCTTCGGTGCGCCTGGCCAGCTCACGGATTTGGGGCATTTTGCCGAGCACCTGTTTGCCGTGCTCGCGAAGGCTACCGTAGAGGCTGCCAGCCAGAATATTGGTCAAATGCTGGGAAAGTGCGCCAACATTTTTTGAAATCGACATGTCGTTGTCGTTGAGGACTACCAGCAGGTCGGCGCCAACATCACCTGCGTGGTTCATGGCCTCATAAGCCAGGCCGGCGGTCATGCTGCCGTCACCAATAATGGCGGCGACTCGGCGCTGGCTGTTTTGAGTGGATGCGGCCATTGCCATGCCCAGGGCCGCGCTAATTGAAGTGCTGGAGTGGCCAGCACCGAACGCGTCGTATGGGCTTTCGCTGCGCTTTAAAAATCCCGACAGCCCATCTTGTTTGCGGATCGATGCCATTTGATCACGGCGTCCGGTCAAAGCTTTATGGGGATAACACTGATGGCCAACATCCCAGACCAGCCGATCATCTGGCGTGTTGTAGGTGTAATGCAGGGCAACGGTGAGTTCAACCACGCCTAAACCGGCGGCAAAATGGCCGCCACTAGCACTGACGGACTCAATCAGGAACTGGCGTAGCTCGTCGGCCAGCTGAGGTAACTGAGCGCTATCAAGCTCTCGGAGTTGGGCAGGCAGCTCGATGTCATCGAGCAGGGGGTAACGGCTCATTAATGGGATTTCAAAGGTAAATTAATGGGTGCGCTGGCGTTGATACTGTACCAGTTGGCGAAGTTTGCTTGCTTCGGCTCCAAAATCGGCTAACGCATCCAATGCATGTTCACTACAGTGATCAGCAGCCTGTTGTGCGCCGTCTAGGCCTAACAGTGTGACATAGGTCGGCATTAGGCGGGCGTCATCTGAACCGCTAGGTTTGCCAAGTTGCTCGGTATCTGCGGTGACATCCAGGATGTCATCGCAAATTTGAAAACAGAGCCCTAAATTGGCGCTGTACTGATCTAAAGCCAGAAAGGCCGAGGTTTCTGCATGATGACCAGAAGCAATCGCGGCCAGCCGACAACTGGAGCGGATCAGCGCACCGGTTTTAAGTCGATGCATTTGTTCGAGCGCATCAAGGTCAAGGCCGGTTTCACTGGCTGCCAGGTCAATCACCTGGCCAGCAGCCATGCCTGATGAGCCGATTGCTTCGGCCAGTTCCAGCACCATTAAACTGCGCTCTGTTGGTGAGAGTTTGTTGCTGGATTGAGCCAGGATTTCAAATGCCAGGCTTTGCAATGCATCGCCAGCAAGCACTGCTGCGGCTTCCCCAAAGGCAATATGGCAGCTTGGTTTACCTCGTCTAAGGTCGTCGTCGTCCATCGCCGGCAGGTCGTCATGGACCAGAGAATAGGCGT
>JAESTY010000123.1 GCA_016763355.1 Immundisolibacteraceae bacterium | reverse complement strand
GGGACATGGCGCCAGCTGCCTGCCATGGGTGTTCGAATCAGCCGGCAGGCACGGCATTAAAGTCATCGCCATGGAAGTCACCCATGAAAGCCACATCACTGAAATCGAACAGGCGCTGGCGGCTGCAGGCGATCCCTGCGGCGTCATCATGCAGGTCGGTACTCGCAACACCCAAAATTTTGAACTACTAAAAGCCATTGGACGCCAGCAACGCTTTCCAGTGCTACTTAAACGTGGCTTTGGCATTACCCTGGATGAATCCATCAACGCCGCCGAGTACCTGGCCAGCGAAGGTAATGATCAGGTTATTTTCTGCCTGCGAGGTGTTAAAACTAATTTAGGCGATCCGCACCGTAATCTGGTTGATTTCGCTCATGTGGCGGCGGTAAAGGATCAAACCCGGATGCCGGTCTGTATCGATCCCTCCCATTCCGTAGGTCGCAGGCATCTCAGCCAGGACGGCATTCTCGACCTGCTGCACGCGACCGCCCAGGGCGTTATCGCCGGCGCCAACATGATTTTGATCGACTTCCATCCAGATCCTGCAACCGCATTAGTTGATGGTGCCCAGGCTTTAACTCTGGCCGAACTACCCAGGTTTGTCGAAGACGTCCGCCTCACCCGTGCAGCCTATGAGCAACGTGTCGCGCTCTACAAAAAATAGTTTGTACTGGTAAATATTGAATTGATGACCACTATCAACAATATCTTCAAGGCACTACCAGATGCGCTAACCGAAGAACAATTCGAAACCCTGGCTGAAACCAGCCAGTTAAAAATTGAACGTATTGTCTCCAGAGGACAGCCATCCCCAACAACTGGTTGGCATGATCAATCTCAAAATGAGTGGGTCATGGTGGTGCAGGGTGAGGCCACTTTAAATTTCATCGACCAACCCTCAATATCCCTTGGCACTGGTGACTTTATCCTTATTCCAGCTCATCAGAAACATCGGGTGAGTTATGCAAACCCTGAAAAACAAACTATCTGGCTGGCTATCCACTACCCGGGATGAATTAACGCCTGAACACGTGTGTTCAAAAAATAATCAGTTTTTGATAGGCATCTTTAATTGTTAAGAATACTATCGACGGATCACATAAAAGCTCTAAGGACACAGTCAGTTAACATTGTCCACTCGAACTCACCTGATAGGGAAATCACATGATTTTCATGAGCAAAATCTTTCATGCCCCAACTTGAACTTCGCCTACCTCCTCCTTTAATAGCGGTTTTAACCGGTTTGCTTATGTGGATAAGCGCAAACTGGTTTGCCCAGCCTGGTTTTAATGATCTAACTGCCAATGTGCTCGGATATGGCTTTTGTGCAATTGGAGCGCTACTACTGGTGCCAAGTATTCTATCCTTCAGAACATTTACAACCACCATCAATCCGACTAGACCAGAACAGAGCTCGCAGCTCATCACTACTGGTGTGTTTGGAATCAGCAGAAATCCGATCTACCTCGGTATGCTTTTACTCCTCATCGGCTGGTGGTTCTGGGTAAGTAATTTGATCTCATTGTTGCTTGTGGTGGTTTTCTTTGCCTATATGACCCGTTTTCAAATAATTCCTGAAGAGCGTGCCTTGCAATCTATTTTTGGTGAACGTTTTGCCAGTTACCGAAAACGAGTTCGAAGATGGATTTAAGCGCTTTTCGACTGAGCTGCCAGTTAACAAGGCGTTTTTTTGTCAGTTCCTTCATCACAGTACTCCTGCTTACCCTGATTTCACCCCCAATAGCAGCAGAAGCCGCGAACGAAAATTCATTAGAAGTATGGGTTTTCTCGTTATACCCACCCGCTGTAATGAACAATAAATTAAAACCTTACATGGATTACCTAAAACGCCAGACCGGGTTTTCACTCCATGTCCAAAGCTCTTCACTATCTAGCAAAATCATTCACAACTGTGAGACAGGCAAGCCACATATCATTTTTGCTAGTGGAGTTATCGGTGCCCAGGTGGTCGAAAAATGTCATTACAGAACCATTGCCATTACCCACCAGCCACTGCTGCTTTATGTCAAAAAAAATTCGTCCATCAATAATTTAGAAGAAGTTCAACGTATCGGTGGGATCAAAAATTCCGACATGGCTACAGCGCTCTATGAAGAACTCAGACTATTCGATGACGAAATAATAATCGTTTACTACTCAAACCTGATGACTTTAATGAAAGGTCAAATCAGAGATAACCTCAACGCAATAATTCTAGGCAAAGCGATCATGAAAGCATCGCCAATGCTGGACAACCAGTATCGATCAATCCTGACATTTAAAGGCCACGGCAAAGGAATGATTACAGTATCACCACTGGTTAGCGATGCGGTAAGAACAAAGTTAGCCAACCTACTTCTGACCAACGGCAGACTTGCTGAAAAAACCTGGCAACAGGGCATTGGCGCGGGACCGTTTTTGCCACCCAATAACAGCCCCTAACAAGCAGTTACCACTTCAGCAGATTTGTTTTACCTATCATCTAACTCACCTTCAATAATTCGCCCACTACCGCTGGTTGAACTTTCTGGTTTGGTAACCTGGCCGTCATCGGGCTTATAAACAACCCCATCGTTGCCCTGAGCCAGTTTCGATCCAGAAATCTGCAGACGAATTAACAGGCTTATCAAAGCGCGGCGAACCCCAGGGATCAAGCAGCAAAATCCAACTGTGTCCGTCACAAACCCAGGAGTTAGTAGCAGGGCGCCGGCAAACACGATCAATACACCTTCAAACATCTCAGTCGCTGGCAGCCGACCCGCGGCCAACGATTGCTGTATTTGCATCCAGGTATTGCGACCCTGAGCGCGGACTAACATGGCACCAAGCACCGCAGTAAAAACCAGTATAAAAATAGTTGGCAACGAACCGATCACCCGGCCCACACTAATGAGCAGATATAGTTCAAATATCGGCACTGAAATAAACAGCAAAAATAGTAATGAAACTGGGCGCATAAACCCCTCTAGAACACGATAAAACAGGAAAAATCAGCGCTAAACGACCATTCTGAAGGCCCGGCTATGCCCTGTCGAGAGGCATTCAGTTAATCTATTGTAAGCCTCACCCATTGGTTACAATGAACCTGGTAATGGATGGGTGCATAATAATCATCAAAAAATTAATTTTCCCTAACTTCATCGCCTCAGACTACTGAATATAGTCTTCCTTCCCGACCCATTTCTAACCCGGCATGTCTTTTCATGAACAGCACAGATATCGAAGTCGTCAATCAAATAGTCAGCTGGCTAGAACTGCGGCAGCCGACCTACCTGGTCACTGTGGTCGAAACCTGGGGTTCATCACCCCGCCCAGTTGGCGCGATGGCCGCGATTCGCAACGGACAGGAGTTGGTCGGTTCGGTATCCGGGGGCTGTGTTGAAGAAGATCTACTGGGCCGCATCGCCAACGGCGAATTTTCCGGCACCATGCCCACCAGTTGTTT
>JAESTY010000122.1 GCA_016763355.1 Immundisolibacteraceae bacterium | reverse complement strand
CCTGTAACTGCCGGGTCGCGACATCAAACGCATCACGAATGGCCAGATAAAGGTCTTCGGCCGGTTCTCGGGTAATCGCTAGCTCCTTACCCGGTAAGGTTAAATCGATGTGGATGTTATAGAGCACACCCTTGTTGTGATGCCGGTGGGGGCACTCCACCACCACTCGACAGCTGGTTATACAATCGGAGAACAGTTCCAGCTTTTCCGCTCGCTTGCGCACCGCGGCTTCTATTGCATTGGTCATTTCTAAATTTCTGGCAGTTACTTGCAAAGGTATTCTCATTTATTTCCCTCCTATCAGGAATAAAAAAACACTTTTAAAAGCTACCCTACTAATTAGTAGCGGACCCTCCCGCCTGTTTATTGAGCCTTATATTAAAAAATCAGGTCCTTGACGATCGATCTACTTCGATACGACTTCCAAACCTGAATACCAGACAACCTTATGCCTCTCATTCATCAAGGTCAATGACTCAGATTAGTTTCGGCCATTTAAGTCACCGCCCTCAAACCCAATCGAATCTACAGCCATGATCGAAACCAATCTCTGGACTACAATAGGCGTTCTGCAGCCAAGGACACCGACATGATTCAGGAACAGCTCGAACAGATTGAACATAAAATTTTCGCTAACGACTTGCTGTCGGATGAAATCCGCAACCAGCTGCTAGAAAAATTGCACGCTTTGCAGGAAGAACTCGAAATTGCTCAGGCCGATGATTTTGACCCGGCATCACTACAAAGTCTGCTCGGATTCACACAGCTTTCTGCCCACGAAGCCCTGCGCCCGCAACAGGACCCGCAACTACTCCAGCTTGCCCTGCAGGGGGTGGAATACAACCTGGAACTGTTTGAGGCCGACCATCCCAAACTGATTAACCTGCTCAACAGCTTCTGTATGATCCTGTCGGATATGGGTATCTAAACAGCACCCTTTCATACTGGCACTTCACCAGGCCTATAGAAACCTCAGAAAAACTGATTCAATGAGCTCTCCAAATAGCAGTGATTTACCAGAAAACATTCTGCGCCTGAAGAAGCGTCTACAGTTACCCCTGCCCGGTGAAACAGTCCGAGCCACCATGTTTCCGACGCCGGAATCAGGCGATGAAATCAGTCGGCCAGCTTTACGGGAGGACCATCGTAAAGCCGCCGTACTATTCCTGCTTTATCCGGGCCAGAACCTGGATAACAATGCTCCCGATCTGCACCTGGTATTCATTCAACGACCCGATTACGACGGCACCCATAGCGGTCAGATTTCTCTGCCCGGTGGCCGCCATGAAGATGATGAAACCCTGGAGCAAACCGCACTCAGAGAGAGCTTTGAAGAGGTTGGCGTCGACCCCGACCTGGTGACTGTTCTAGGCGAGCTGGAACCCATGAACGTGTTTGCCAGCAACCACAATGTCTACCCATTTATCGGCTACAGCCCGGTTCGGCCCGACTTTATACCCTGCCGGCAGGAAGTCGCAGCCATTATTGAGGCGCCCATAAACGTCCTGCTACAACCCGGAAGCCGTTTAACCGAACGACGAGAATTAAAACGTTGGGGCCCTACCCAGGTGCCTTTTTACTCAGTCAACGGGCACAAGATCTGGGGTGCTACTGCCATCATGCTGGCAGAGTTTTTACAGCTATTAACGGAATGTCTAGATGACGAATAATGAATAACCCGGTGTCTCCCTGTATCGCCATCTGCGAACTCGACGCCGCTGGCCAGGTTTGTGTCGGCTGCGGCCGAACCACCGATGAAATCGCCCTGTGGCGCTGCACCGATGAGGCAGGCAAACAAGCCATCCTCGCCGATGCCAAACTACGACTAGAGTCAATTGTCTCGGTAACAGATTGAATTCACCTAAAGCTTTAAGGAATTAAGAAATGTCAGAACCCTATGACTACCTGGTAATTGGCGCCGGCAGTGGCGGCATGGCTTCGGCACGACGAGCAGCAGAATATGGTGCCAAAGTTGCCGTAATAGAAGCCGGCCCGCTGGGCGGCACCTGTGTCAACGTCGGCTGTGTACCGAAAAAGGTCATGTGGAACGCCGCCAGCGTCGCCGATAGCCTGCATGCTGCCGCCGATTATGGCTTCGACGTCAGCGCCCCTGAGTTCAACTGGGCGCAGGTAAAACAGCAGCGCGACGCCTATGTAACACGGCTTAACAACATCTACTCCACCAACCTGGATAACTCCGGCATCGAACTAATTCGCGGCTGGGCCAAAGTCACTGGTGAACACACCGTGCAGGTTGGTGATAAAACTCTGCATTGCGAACATATGCTGGTGGCTACCGGCGGCAAGCCTTCTGTGCCGGATATCCCCGGGGTTGAACTGGCCATCACCAGTGATGGTTTTTTCGAATTAGAACAACTGCCTGCCAGCGTCACGGTGGTCGGCTCGGGCTATATTGCTGTCGAGTTTGCCGGCATGCTCAATGCGCTCGGTAGCCAGGTGACATTAGCGATTCGTAAGGATGCGGTATTACGCGAATTTGACACCGACCTGGGCGGATTGTTGATGGAACAGATGCAGGCCGATGGCATCAGCGTTGAAACCGGTTTTACGCCCAGGCAAATTGAGAAAACCGATTCGGGCCTGACCCTGAGCAGCGAAAGTGGCACCGAAATCAGTGGCCAGGAAACCATCATCCTGGCAATCGGCCGAGTGCCCAACAGCGATAACCTCGGGCTGGAGAATCGTTTACTGGCCATGACTCCACGGGGTTTCATCGTCACCGACGAATATCAGAACACCTCTCATCGGCATATCTACGCGGTTGGCGATGTCACCGGCCAGGCGGCATTAACTCCCGTCGCTATCGCCGCCGGCCGCCGGTTGGCCGATCGCCTGTTTGATAATCAGAAAAACCGTCAGCTCGATTACACCAACATCCCTTCAGTAATATTCAGCCATCCTCCGATAGGGTCGGTCGGGCTCAGTGAATCCCAGGCTCGGGACAAATTTGGCGACAACATCAAAATCTACAAATCTGAATTCACCGACATGTACTACGCCATGGGTGACCACAAACCAAAAACCCTGTGTAAATTGATCACCAGCGGCGAAAAAGAGCGCGTGATCGGCTGCCACGTGATCGGCCGTGGCGCTGATGAAATGGTGCAGGGTTTTGCGGTCGCCATTAAGATGGGAGCCACCAAAACTGACTTTGATAACACAGTGGCGATTCACCCAAGCGCCAGCGAAGAGATGGTATTAATGCGATGAAAAGAGCCTATAAATCATTCACCCCAAACCTCGGTGAAAATGTCTATATCGACCCACAGGCCTGCGTAATCGGTCAGGTAACTCTGGGTGATGATGTCTCTGTCTGGCCGATGACCGTGCTGCGCGGAGATGTTTGCACCATTACGGTCGGCGCCCGCAGTAACCTGCAAGATGGCTCTATATTGCATGTTAACGGCCCTTCACCAGACCATCCCAATGGCTGGCCACTGCTGGTCGGCACGGATGTCACCCTCGGACACCAGGCCATATTGCACGCCTGTACCATCGGCGACCGTAGTTTGATTGGCATGGGTTCAACCGTGCTAGATGGCGCAGTTATTGAAGAAGAGGTACTTCTAGCCGCTGGGTCACTGGTTACCCCTGGCAAGGTATTAGAAAGCGGCTATCTCTATGCTGGTCGGCCAGCCAAGCAGGTACGCCCTTTATCTGCAGATGAACTGGCTTTTTTTGTCGCTTCTGCCGCACACTATGCCGAGTTAAAGGATGATTACCTTAAAGCTTCACCACCCTAACTAATCAGCGCGCTTAAGTAGCTGTCATTAAAAAAGCACCTGGGAGTAAACAGTTCATGTCTAACCAAAATAGCGATACCGGGTTATCCACCCCGCAATTTGCTTTGTTAACCGCGCTTGCGGTCATCACTCTGGTATTAGCCGGCTTCAACGTGATGGCTCAAAGCGCCAACGCTGGTGAGCGACAAAAATTCGCTGAGCGCCAACAATATATTGCGCAAACCGCGAAACTTCGCAAAGTCGGCGCAGAGCTCATTAAAACTACTGCACAGGTAGCCGTGCAAACTCAGGACAAACAACTAACTGAAATGCTCAGCAAATTCGGTTTTACGATCAAAAGCAACAATACCGAAGCGGGAGCAGCAGAATGAATGATCAAACAGCCCAAAGCGGGAGTCGCTCGTTCTCGCCCTACCTACCTCTGTTTTTGTTAGCTCTGGCACTACTAACTAATTTTGGCTTCCAAACCATCAGCCTGGTTAACGAAGCGGAACAAATTAAAACCGCCATCAGTAACCAGGAACCAGCGATTGAAGGCGGCAAAAAAGTTCGCTCGCAACTCGCTGAAATTGCAAAGGAAGCGCTCGCACTGGCGAATGATGGCAATAAAAATGCTACCAGCCTGATCGAAGCGATGGGCAAGAAGGGCGTCAACATTAAGGCCTCGGAAGTCGATCCCGAAGCTAATGCGGTCGGCAAAATCAAGCGATTCCGATGTGCCGTCTTTCCTCATCAAGGGCTTAGCATACGCGTTCAAGTGTGTCTAGTTCTTCAACCGCGAGGCTCAAGTGGGCAACGGCCGGTCTGACGGCCCAGACCTTAAATAGGTCACGAGGTAGAGAAACGTGGGTT
>JAESTY010000121.1 GCA_016763355.1 Immundisolibacteraceae bacterium | reverse complement strand
GCGATGACCGTATTTTTATACTGTTTTCGTGAACGTGAAGATTTGATGGACGTCTACGAAGCGGTCTCTGGTGCGCGTATGCATGCTGCCTATTATCGTCCGGGTGGGGTTTACCGAGATTTACCGGACCAGATGCCTCAGTACGAAACCTCGAAATGGCACAACGCCAAACAGGTCGAGGGCATGAACCAGGCCCGTGGCGGCAGTCTGCTGGACTTTATCGAAGATTTTGCCAAACGGTTTCCCGCCTGTGTCGATGATTATGAAACCCTGCTGACCGATAACCGCATCTGGAAACAGCGAACGGTCGGAATTGCAGTGGTGTCACCAGAACGGGCCAAAGCGCTGGGCTTTACCGGGCCGATGTTGAGAGGCTCTGGTGTTGAATGGGATCTGCGTCGTAAGCAGCCCTATGAAGTTTATGACCAGCTCGACTTCGATATTCCGATCGGTCGTGAAGGTGATTGTTACGACCGCTATCTGGTGCGGGTTGAAGAAATGCGTCAATCCACCCGTATTGTTCGCCAGTGTGTCGATTGGCTGCGCGGTAACCCGGGGCCGGTGATTGCAGATGATCACAAGGTAACGCCGCCAAAACGGACAGAAATGAAACAGGATATGGAAGCTCTTATCCACCATTTCAAATTGTCGACTGAGGGTTACACCATTCCCGCGGGTGAAGCTTATGCGGCGATTGAACATCCAAAGGGTGAATTTGGGGTTTATCTGGTAGCAGATGGTAGTAATAAACCTTACCGATTGAAAATTCGTGCTCCTGGATTTGCCCACCTGGCGGCGATGGATGAAATGAGCGCCGGTCATATGCTTTCAGACGTGGTTGCAATTATCGGCACCATGGACGTTGTTTTTGGCGAGATTGACCGATGAGTGAATCAGTAAACAGTGCTGGCAGGTCTGAACAGGTGTTATCTGATCACGTACGTCAGGAAATGGATCACTGGTTGAGTAAGTTTCCAGCAGATAAGAAAAAGTCTGCGGTGATTGCCTCCTTAAGTGCGGCTCAGCATGAGAACAACGGTTTTCTGACCGTTCCGTTGATGGACGCAGTGGCCGAATATCTTGAACTGGCGCCGATTGCGGTTTACGAAGTTGCGACCTTCTATTCGATGCTCGAAACCGAGCCGGTAGGTCGCCACTGTATTGCGATCTGCACCAACATCTCCTGCATGCTCCGCGGTGCCGATGAGTTGCTTGCTTATGTTGAGCACAAAATCGATACCAAGCTGGGTGAGAGCAGTGCCGACGGAAAGTATTTTCTTAAGCCAGAAGAAGAATGTCTGGCGGGTTGTGCAGGGGCACCGATGATGCAGGTTAACCATAAATATTATGAAAATCTGGATCCGATCGGCGAACCCGCAGCGATTGATCAAATTTTAGAGAGTCTCGACTGATGCGGCGCAACGAAGTCTGTTACATCACCGTCGATGAGGCAGAGCCCTGGTCGCTGGAAACCTACCTTAAAAAGGGTGGGTATAGCGCCTGGAAAAAGATTATTGCCGGCGAAATTACTGCCGATGAGGTGCTCGGTACCTTAAAAGCAGCTGGACTGCGCGGCCGTGGTGGTGCGGGCTTTCCGACTGGCGTGAAGTGGAGCTTTATGCCCCGCGGCACCGGCGGCCAGAACTACATGGTGTGCAATTCGGATGAGAGTGAACCGGGCACCTGTAAAGATCGGGACATTTTGCGTTTTAATCCCCATGCGGTGATCGAAGGCATGGCAATTGGTGGTTTCACCACTGACTCCACAGTTGCCTATAACTACCTACGCGGCGAGTTTATTGATGAGCCTTTTAAGCGTTGTGAGCAGGCCCTTAAGGAAGCATATGACGCGGGCCTGCTGGGTAAAAATATTCAAGGCTCGGGCATCAATTTTGATTTGCACAATGTCATAGGCGCAGGTGCTTATATCTGTGGTGAAGAGACCGCGCTGCTTGAGTCTTTGGAAGGTAATAAGGGCATGCCGCGCTTTAAGCCGCCATTCCCCGCAGGGTTTGGCCTGTATGGTCGACCAACAACGATTAATAACACTGAAAGTTACGCCTCAGTCGGCATTATTCTGCGCAACGGTGCGGAATGGTTTTCGTCGATGGGAGTTGAAAATGCCGGAGGCATGAAGATGTTCTCGGTTTCCGGTCATGTGGACAAACCGGGTAATTTTGAAATTCCGCTAGGCACACCGTTTACGGAACTACTTGGCCTCGCCGGCGGAGTCTGGAAAGGGCGCCAGTTAAAGGCCGTAATTCCCGGCGGCTCCTCCACACCGATTCTGCCTGCTGAGGTGATGACTGAGATCACCATGGACTACGATGCGATGGCTAAAGCCGGCACCATGCTCGGTTCTGGGGCGGTGGTGGTGATGGATGAAACTGTTTGTATGGTTAATATGCTGCGACGTATTTCGCGGTTTTACTACGCCGAATCCTGTGGTCAATGCACCCCTTGCCGTGAAGGCACTGGCTGGCTATACCGGGTGCTAGATCGGATCATCTGCGGCGATGGCCGACCCGAAGATATCGATTTACTTGAACGTGTTGCTGGCAACATTGCCGGCAATACGATCTGCGCATTGGGTGATGCTGCTGCGATGCCTGTTCAGGGCATGTTGCGTCACTTCCGACATGAATTCGAATATTACATCGAGCACAAGCGCAGCATGGTTGGTAATTCAACCAGTAGCGCAGCGGCCTGATTGCGGAATATATGACCGATGAGTGACGATACCCTACAAATTGAAGTAAATGGCCAGACGCTAGAAGCGCGTAAGGGCCAGCGGTTAATTGAGGTCACCGATGCAGCCGGCATTACCGTGCCGCGATTCTGCTATCACCATAAACTGCCGATTGCGGCTAACTGTCGTATGTGTCTGGTGGATGTCGAAAAGATTCCCAAACCAGTTCCTGCCTGTGCAACTACAGTGATGGATGGCATGGTGGTGCACACTCAATCTGAGCGTGCGCTCAATGCGCAGCGGGCGGTGATGGAGTTCTTGCTGATCAATCATCCGCTGGATTGTCCGGTATGTGACGAAGGTGGTGAGTGTGACCTGCAGGACACGGCGCTGGGCTTTGGTCAAAGCGAATCTGCTTATGTCGAAAACAAACGAACGGTTGCCAGTAAAGATCTTGGTGGGCTGATAGCCACCGAAATGACCCGTTGCATCCACTGTACTCGCTGTGTCCGTTTTGGTGAGGAGATCGGCGGTATTCAGGAGATGGGTGGCACCGGTCGCGGCGAAGATATGCGCATCGGCACCTATGTAGAACGTTCGGTGGAATCTGAATTGTCCGGCAATATGATTGATATCTGTCCGGTTGGTGCACTGACATCTAAACCCTTCAGGTTTACCGCGCGCAGTTGGGAGCTTAAACGCCAACCATCTGTGGCACCCCATGATTGTATTGGCAGTAATGTCGAAGTTCACAGTGTTAATGGCAAGGTCAAACGGGTAGTACCGATAGAAAATGAAGCCGTCAATGAGGTCTGGATCTCTGACCGAGATCGCTTTTCCTATCTGGCGCTGGGTCATCAGGATCGTCTACAAAACCCCGAGATCAAAGAGAACGGTAGCTGGCGTCAGGCGACCTGGGAAGAAGCGCTGAGCGCCGCAGCTGAGGGTCTAAAGCAGACCGCGGCCGATCAACTCGGTGTGCTGGCCAGTCCCAGTCAAACCAATGAAGATTACTTTTTGCTTCAACAGCTGGTGCGTGGCCTTGGTGGCAACAATATTGATCATCGACTTCGTCAGGGCGACTTTTCCAGCAATGCGGGTGCTGGTGGCCAGGTAAACATCAACGCAATCACCGCATTGCAGGCCACAGACCTGGTTGTATTGGTCGGTAGTAACCTACGAAAAGATCAGCCACTGTTGTGGGTTCGAGTGCGTAATGCATTACGGGACCACGGAATCAAGCTAGTGGTCATTAATCCTAAAAATTATGATCTGACCATCAAAGCCGATGCAACTTTTATAGGCTCTCCAGTACAGATGGCCAACGACCTGGCTGGAATCGTTAAATCCTTGCCAGACAGCGCAGCACTCTCGATTGAGGGTTGGCAGGATTCAATGGCCACCGATATCCATCGTCAGGCCGCAGAATTAATATCATCGGCTGAGAAACCAGTTGTGGTAGTTGGTAACCAGGCCTATAGCAGTGATAACTACGCAAGTCTAAATTCACTGGCGGCGATGCTGGCTACGCAGGCGGGTGCTGAGCTGATAGAGCTTAGCTACGGTGCCAATAGTCATGGCGCCTTTCAAGCCGGTGCTGTTGCGCATGGTTTGCCAGGTGGGGCAGAAGCCAGTCAGCCAGGTCTAAATGCCAGTGCCATGTTTGAGCAAAAGCTATCCAGCTATCTGCTGTTAGGTATCGAACCAGAACACGACTGTTGGAATAGTAGTGCGGCCATCAATGCGTTGTTGGCTGCCGACCAGGTTGTGGTCATGAATGCTTTTGTTACCGATACCATGCGCGATTATGCGGATGTGTTGTTGCCGGTTGCGGCCTTTACCGAACAGAGTGGCTCAATGGTCAACCTGATCGGCGATATGCAGCGCTTCCGAGCTAATGTGAAACCCCTGGGCGAAGCCCGGCCAGCCTGGAAGGTGTTACGAGTTCTAGGTAACCATCTTGAGCTTGATGGATTCGAATACGCCGATTTAAAACAGGTTACCGAGGCTTTTGTTAAGGCTCAGGAAGTGACGGCTTCCGTAGCAACCCATATCGTACCCAGGCTCAGCGAATCTCAGCAGCTGACGCGGGTGGCCGACGCGCCTATCTATGCCATCGATAGCCTTACTCGTCGCACCGCACCATTGCAGGAACGGGCCGATAGTGTGAAAGCCGCGGTTTATATCAACCAGGCGACAGCGACAGCTCAGAAACTTGAAGCCGGCAAGCCGGTCACGGTTAGCCAGGGTAAGTCCAGTCTATCGCTAGATTGGGTGGTGGATGATCTGCTCAGTGATCAGGTGGTGTATATCCCTGCCGGCGTAGTCGGTACCGAAGCATTGGGGTCGATGGTTGGTCCAGTTACCGTGACTGGGAGCTGATCAATGGATAGCCTGATTAATGCGGCTCTATCGGTATGGCAGTTGATTCCGGTGGCGTTGCAAACTGTGTTGGTAATCCTGGCGCAGATCTTTGCCATTATCATTCCGTTGATGCTGTCGGTCGCTTATTACACCTATGCCGAACGTAAGGTTATTGGTCGTATGCAGGTCCGGGTGGGTCCTAATCGGGTCGGTCCTTTTGGTCTCCTTCAGCCGATTGCTGACGGCGTAAAACTGTTTTTTAAAGAAATAGTGGTGCCGGTTAAAGCCAATCCAATTCTGTTCTACCTGGCTCCGGTGATGACGATCGCGCCAGCTATGGCTGCCTGGGCGGTAGTGCCGTTTCAGGAAGGTGTCGTCGTCGCAGATATCAACCTTGGTTTGCTCTATGTGCTGGCGATAACGTCTATGGGCGTTTACGGAGTGATTGTAGCTGGCTGGGCTTCAAATTCTCGTTATGCGTTTCTCGGTGCAATGCGTTCTGCAGCGCAAATTATCTCCTACGAAATCGCCATGGGATTTGCGTTGATTTCTGTGCTGTTAGCCGCCGGCAGTATTAATCTCACCGAGATTGTCCTGGCTCAACAGGGCAGTGCACTGCATTGGTTCGCATTGCCACTGTTACCTATTTTTGTGATCTATTTTATCTCGGCAGTTGCGGAGACCAATCGGGCGCCTTTTGACGTTGCCGAAGGCGAATCTGAAATTGTTGCCGGGTTTCATGTTGAATATTCCGGAATGACCTTTGCGGTGTTTTTCCTGGCCGAATACGCCAACATGATTTTGATCTGTACCCTGACCTCGCTGATGTTCCTCGGTGGCTGGTTATCACCTTTTGAGGGTATTCCGGTTCTTGAAGGTCTGTTTGATTGGGTGCCTGGATTCATTTGGCTGTTTGGCAAGATACTTCTGATTGCTTTTCTGTTTCTCTGGTTTCGGGCTACTTTTCCCCGTTATCGTTATGACCAGATTATGCGGCTAGGCTGGAAAGTGTTTATCCCCATTACCATCGTTTGGCTGGTTCTGGTGGGGGCCGCAGTGGTCGCAGAATTACCCTGGTGGTTTGATTGATGAGTAGGGATAACCGATTGGCAAAGTTGATGTTTGCGGAGATTAACCAATGAGCGCGGCAGTTAAATATTTACGCAGCCTGTTGATGCTTGAATTGCTCGCTGGGCTTGCATTGACCTTAAAGCACTTTTTTAAACCCAACATTACAGTGCAGTTCCCGGAAGAGCAGACGCCGATGTCGAATCGGTTTCGTGGTCTGCATGCATTGCGTCGCTACGCTAACGGCGAAGAGCGTTGTATTGCTTGTAAATTATGTGAAGCGGTCTGTCCGGCGTTGGCGATTACCATCGATTCTGAAGAAAGGGACGATGGCACCCGGCGCGCCACCCGTTATGACATTGACCTGTCGAAATGTATTTATTGTGGTTTTTGTGAAGAGGTCTGTCCGGTCGATTCGATTGTCATGACTCGGCATATCAATTATCACGCCGAAGAACGCAGCGAATTACTGTTTGATAAAGCCAAGTTATTGGCTCATGGCGATGCGCTTGAGTGACAGATTGCGGCTGACCGCGAACAAGACGCCCCTTACCGCTAATCCCGTCGTTGATGAATTTCACAAGGCCTAGATACTGAGATCATGCTGACCGAAAAAATACTCTTTTATGTGTTTGCGGCGATATTGATATTTGCCTCGAGCATGGTGGTTACTGTGCGCCATTCGGTGCGAGCAGCGCTGTTTTTGATACTGGCATTCTTCACTACGGCTGGGTTATGGCTAATGCTAGAAGCAGAATTTCTAGCTATCGTTTTGGTGCTGGTGTATGTCGGCGCAGTGATGGTGCTATTTCTGTTTGTGGTGATGTCAGTCGATCTGGACCAGGGCCGGCTTCGTGAAGGTTTTGGCCGGCACATGCCGCTTGGCTTGATTGTGGCGGGTGTGGTGATCGCAGAAATGGTGGCGATTCTGACTATTGATGGTCTAGCCGTCACCGCACCTGACCAACCTGCATGGGTCGGTAGTAATGTCGAAGCTATCGGCATGCTGCTCTATGGTGAATACATCTATCCGGTTGAAATCGCATCGGTGATTCTGCTCATTGGCATTATTGCTGCTATCTCGATGACTCTGCGGGGCAGACGCCAAAGTCGCTATATCTCGATCGCCGACCAGCTGGCTGCTAACAAAAAAGACCGGTTGCGGGTGGTCAACATGCCCAGTGAAACACCTGAGGTAGAACCGGATAAAGATGACTCAGACCCAGGAGAGCAGAGCTAATGGTCACGCTATCTGACTTTCTGGTATTGAGTGCCATCCTGTTTACCACCAGCGCCCTGGGCATTTTTATTAACCGCAAAAACGTCATTATCCTGTTGATGTGCGTCGAGCTAATGTTGCTCGCGGTGAATATGAATTTCGTCGCTTTTTCTTATTTTTTGGGTGATCTACACGGCCAGATATTTGTCTTTTTCGTGCTTACGGTAGCAGCAGCGGAATCCGCCATTGGTCTTGCGATCATCGTTTTACTGATGCGCAATCGCGGCTCCATTAACGTCCAGGACATTCACGAGCTCAACGGCTAACCCATGAGTGATATCAAAACTCTTTGCACGATCATTGTCCTGGCACCTCTGCTAGGTTCTATTCTGGCTGGACTTGGTGGTCGGGTGATTGGCCGTGCAGGTGCCCATACGGTCACTATTGCTGGCGTCGCAATTGCCTGCGGCCTGTCGATCAAAATATTATTGGGGCTGCTGGCTGCGGCGACGACCGGTGAAGCGATTGTTTATAACGAGACGCTTTATACCTGGCTGGAAAGCGGCGGTTTAACTATTCAGGTCGGCTTCCTGATCGATATGCTCAGTGCCACCATGATGGTAGTGGTGACCTTTGTATCGCTAATGGTGCATATCTACACCATTGGTTATATGAAGGAAGATCCGGGCTATCAACGGTTTTTCAGTTATATCTCCCTGTTCACCTTCATGATGCTAATGCTGGTGATGGCGAATAACTTTGTTCAACTGTTCTTTGGTTGGGAAGGTGTGGGGCTGGTTTCCTATCTATTGATTGGTTTCTGGTATACCCGCGATTCGGCTATTTTTGCCAACATGAAGGCCTTCCTGGTTAACCGGGTTGGCGACATGGGCATGGTGCTGGGCATCGCTGCGGTTCTATTTCTTTATGGTTCACTGGATTTCAATACCGTGTTTGCCAATCCCGCTGCCGCTAGTGGTGTTACTTTCGAAATATTTGAAGGTAAGGTGTGGTCCGGTATCACGGTTGCCTGCATCTTGTTGTTTGTTGGTGCGATGGCCAAATCTGCTCAATTCCCGCTGCATGTTTGGCTACCGGATTCGATGGAAGGCCCAACTCCGATTTCGGCATTGATTCACGCCGCAACCATGGTGACTGCGGGTATCTTTTTGCTGGCTCGTACATCGCCCCTGTTCGAACTTTCAGAAACCGCACTGGCTTTTGTGTTGGCCATCGGCGCCATCACCGCCCTGTTTATGGGTTTCCTTGGACTGGTCCAGCACGACATTAAGCGTGTGATCGCTTATTCGACCCTGTCGCAGTTGGGTTATATGACAGTGGCGCTGGGCGCATCGGCCTACACCGCCGGTATTTTCCACCTAACCACTCACGCATTTTTTAAGGCGTTGTTATTTCTTGCCGCCGGTTCGGTGATTATTGCCATGCATCATCAGCAAGACATGCGTCACATGGGCGGCCTGCGTAAATATATGCCGATCACCCATATCGCTACTGTTATCGGGACCCTGGCATTGGTCGGATTTCCAGGCTTCGCCGGCTTTTTCTCTAAAGATGCCATTATCGAAGCGGTTAAAGCTTCCCAGTTGCCAGGTGCGGAATTTGCTTATGCAGCGGTATTGGCAGGTGTGTTCATCACTTCTCTGTACAGCTTCCGTTTGTTGTTTCTGGTGTTCCATGGCAAAGAACGTATGGATGATCACACCCGTGAACATCTGCATGAGACCTCGTGGGTCGTAACCGGTCCATTGATTGCGCTCGCGATACCCTCTGTGATTGCGGGTGCTTATCTGATGGAGCCGATGCTGTTCGGTGATTATTTTGGCGATGCTATCTATATTGCTTCGAATCATCAGGTGTAGGCAGAGTTGCAGTCTCACTGGCACGGCGCTATGCAGT
>JAESTY010000120.1 GCA_016763355.1 Immundisolibacteraceae bacterium | reverse complement strand
CAAAAAAGAAGAACTTTATTGAGCTGATAGCAGAAATGCCAGATGTTGGTGAAGATGGTGATTTTGTTCGTCGGTCTGGAGATTCATCACGGCCGGTGTTTGATTAATGTATTTACTCGATACCAACGTGATTAGTGAACAGCGCAAGCAACAACGGGCTAATTCCGGGGTAACGCGGTTTTTTAATCAACTATTTGAATCGGGTGATCGAGGTTATATCAGTGTGGTGACTGTGGGTGAGTTGCGTCGCGGAGTTGAGTTGATTCGGCATCGGGGTGATCAGCAACAGGTGCTTGCGTTGGAGCAGTGGTTACAGGTCATGTTGGATGAATACGCCGATAGCATTCTAGATTTTTCGGTTGATGAATCTCAGGTTTGGGGACGGTTACGGGTTCCTAATCATGAAAACTCTTTAGATAAGCAGATAGCTGCGACAGCGCTTACACATGGATTAACGCTGGTGACCCGAAACGTCGATGATTTTGCGGGTTGTGGGGTTGAAATTATTAATCCTTTCGAACCGATTCCAGGAGGCAGGTTAAGTTGAATTTTAAGCAATCCCAGGAAATGCTCGACGAAATCGAGCGGGTAACCATTGGTCATTATGATGCCAGTGCACAGGGTTTCTGGTTAGGTACCCGTGATCATGACGTCAGTCAGAACATCGATGCTTTGCTGGCGGCGCTGCCGGTTGAGGATGCGTTGGATATTCTTGATTTTGGTTGTGGTCCGGGCCGGGATCTGCAGACTTTCAAACAACGCGGTCATCGCCCGGTGGGCCTGGATGGTAGTGCAGAGTTTTGTGAGATGGCTCGTCAATACAGCGGTTGTCCGGTGTTACACCAGCAGTTTTTGAGTCTGGATATCGGCGAGAACTGTTTCGATGGCATTTTTGCCAATGCCTCACTGTTTCATGTGCCGAGCCAGCAATGGCCGCAGGTATTAACCGATTGCCACACAGCCTTGCGAAAAGACGGCGTGCTGTTTATGTCGGTACCCCGTGGTGAGGCCGAGGGCTGGCAGGGTGACCGCTACGGTACCTATCAGGAACTTGAGCCTATTCAAGAGCTGTTGCAGCAAGCTGGCTTTAGCGTGCTTGACCATTACTATCGGCCACCCGGGCAACCGCGCCAGCAACAACCCTGGTTGGCGATAGTCAGTCGCCGTTAAACCGGCTCTTCGAGATCGTAACGGGCTTCCAGGAACGGCATTAGTTTTTTTAAAGAGGTCAGCTGTTCGACGATCTTTTGATTGGACCTGGCCCGGTCGGCAAGCTGCAGGGTGTATTCAGCAATCGCCTGCTCAGTTTTTTTCGATGATGATTGATAGAGCTTCCAGGTGAGTTCATCGATCGGTGATTCCGGCTGGTAGGCATCATAGTCATGGGTGAGTCTTTTAACCTGTTGTTGCAGAATAGCCATCAACTGCTTTTCGTCGGTTTGGTTTAACGTATCGGTGTCGTTGGCATGCTGTTGATAAAGGGTAATGATCGCCATCAGATCGCCCTGTTTTCGTGCAGCCAGCAAGTCAGCCATTAACCCCTGCTTCAGCTTTCTTAACTCTGGGTTGGGTTCTTTGTCCGGGTGCAGGGCACTGGCGGTAATCCGAAAAATACGTTTAAAGGTATTGTTATCTAGTCGAGGAAGGGAATCGTTTTCTGGACTCAGCTCATCGTCTTCATCGGTTGGCTCAAACGGATCGGAATCGTCAAACATGGCGGCGGCAATGTCGCTGACCTTGGCGCGCTTGAGTTCACGCTGCTCTTCGTAATCTTCTAACGCCTCCTGTTGACGCGGGTCGTAGGGATCAGTGACCTCTGGTGGCAGCCCCAGGTATTGATCAAGCATCTGCTCGATACCCTGGCTACGTTGCAGGTCCTGCTTGTCGGTTTCGGATTGGCGCAGGCTATTAAGGCCATCCAGGAGCTGATCCTGAAGCGACCTGGGGTCAGCCTCACTCAGGGTGATATCAAACCGAAAGGCTTCATATCGGGTGACGGTCTCTTCGAGGTTGTCGTCGACCATTTCTGCGGTTTGCAGAATCGCCATGTGGTCGAGTATCCAGTCATGCAGTTCAGCCCGTTGCCAGCGGCTGAGGGTTTTACGGTGACCAAATTTAACCAGCTTTTCGACTAGCTTTACACTCGACTCAGCAGACTCCCGCTGCAGCGGCCAGACCTGCTTGCTAATGGTTGCCCGTAGTGGTTCCAGGTCAACAGCACGTTGGTCTAATTGAGCCTGTAGGGTTTCGGCCTGGTCCCAGAGCTGTTGGAATTGAGAGCGTTTTTTTTTCGGTTGGGCGCGGTTAGTTAATCCAGTCATGTCCGAGTTCTGATTTAATTAATAATGGTGGGAGCGGAATAGCCCCCGAAAGTTAACTGCGAATGATGCTCAGCAGGTCCTCGGAGTGGCTGGCCGCGGCGCGACCGAGTTCGGTGAGGTAGCCACCATCGACCTGGGTGATAAGCTCTTTCTTATACAGACGCTCGGCTGCAGCGATAACTTCGACTCTGGCTGAGGAGTGAATTTTAACCCCTTCCTGGGTAGTTTCAGAGTTGAACAGGGCAAGTACGTTGAGCTCTTCGGCAATCTCGGGATTAAAGGGCATGGGCAATCTCCTGTGCGCTAATATCATAAGGTTAAAGCATAGTACAAGCCCGGTTTGCTGATGCCTGAAAATGGAAATAAAATTGTTGTTTATTAGCTCATTATTTCGGACCGCTTCAACTTGCCTAAGTCTCGCCCCATACAGCAGCTGGTAATCGATGATATCCGTATCGAAATTACCCGTAAAAAAATTAAAAACCTGCATCTTCGTGTCCACCCACCATTGGGGGGCGTGCACCTGTCCGTGCCCGAAAAAATGAGCATGGCAGTGGTGCGTGAGTTTGTGCTGTCTAAGGCTGACTGGATTCGTAGCCATCAGCGGCGTTTCGATCAGCAACCGGCCGTTTTTCAACCTGGCTGGTGTGAAGGTGAGCGGCATGCCTATTTGGGCTGTGATTATCCGCTTCGTTTAATAGCAACCCCTGCACGGCCGCAGGTCAGTTTACTTACTGATGAGTTGGTTATTCAAAGCCGGCCGGATAGCACCGCAACTCAGCGAGCTGAACAACTGGACCAGTGGTATCGATCACAGTTAACAGGGATTCTGAAGCCGATGAGCGAGCAGTGGCAAACTCAAATGAAGGTTACGGCTGGTGTGGTCAAAGTCCGTAAAATGAAAACTCGCTGGGGTAGTTGCACCCCCAGCAGCGGTGCGATTCGGATCAACCTGGAACTGGCGAAAAAGCCACTAGAATGCATCGAATATGTGCTGGTTCACGAACTCACCCACCTGTTGGAGCGTGGCCATAATCAGCGTTTTTATCGGTTAATGGATCACTATTTACCGGATTGGCAAGCGCGCCGCAGCTTACTGCTAGAACACGAGCCCAGCTAACTGTTTTAGGCCACCGCACCGCAGGTATAAAGCTGGTCAATCTGGATGTCGGAATAGCCCAGTTCCTGCAACAGTTCTACCGTGTGCTCGCCAACCCGCGGCGCAGTTGTTGGCGTAGCTGGCTCATAATCGCTAATCGAAAACGGCAACCCAGGTACCCGGAATTCACCGTAATCGGCATCGGTTCCAGAGACCAGTACCCCCAACGCATCGACCTGGCCGTCGGCCATTAATGAATCGTACTTGTTAACCTGGGAGCAGGGCACTCGGGCGTCGTGTAACAAGGTCATGAGTTGATCGGTTGGATGTTTCGCCAGTGCTTCACTGACCGCACCGACACATTCTGTGCGGTGTTCGACCCGAACCTGGTTGGTGATAAACCGGGGATCGGTGATCAGTTGTTCTAGGCCCAGAGCATTGCAAAGTCGTTCCCAGAGCCCCTGATTACCGGTAGCAATGAACACCATGCCATCAGCGGTGGGGTAGGTTTGGTAGGGAACTAGCTGCGGGTGAGCGGTGCCCATACGTTCCGGCTGTGAGCCGTGCTGCAGGTAATTAGACATGGCGTTGGCCATTAGCCCCATCGAGGTGCCCAGTAATGAGGCCTCAACTTTGCCACCTTTGCCGGTAATGCCTCTTCTTAATAGTGCGGCCATGGTGCCCAGCGCAGACATCACACCGGTACCCATATCCAGAAAAGAGACTCCGCACCTTACCGGCTCACCGCCGGCAGAACCGGTAATCGCCATTGCGCCGGAATAGGCCTGAACCAGGGCTTCGTAGCCCGCATCTTTAGCCTTGGGGCCTGTGCGTCCAAAGGCAGAAATGCTGGTGTAAACCAGCCGAGGATTAATCGCCTGTAGAGTGGGCCAGTCAAGACCAAAGCGCTCCATTTCGCCGGTTTTGAAATTCTCGACCAGCACGTCCGCATCAGTGATCAGAGTTTTAAAAACCTCAATGGCTTCCGGTTTTTTCAGGTTTAAGGCGATGCCACGTTTATTAAGATTAAGCGCCAGAAAGCTACTACCCATATCGCCCTGATGCGGCGGCCAAACCCGGCCTTCGTCACCACCAGGGCCTTCTACCTTAGTGACCTCTGCACCTAACAGGCCAAGCAGGTTGGCGCAGTAGGGGCCGGCCAGAACACGGGATACGTCAATAACTTTTAGGCCAGCCAGTGGTGGTTGTTCGAGCATTTCAGAGGGGTTGATTGAACTCGATTGTGGCATTGAAATTCCGTAATAGAGGGGCATGTAGGAACTTTAAATCATGCATCATAGTGATTAAACCAGCGGGGTAATAGAGTAGCAGAGGTTGGCAAAAATGCTGGCAGTCGGTAGCCAATTTTGAGCCAGTTTTGGTTGCTCGTGGCTCAGGAATCGGCGAACAGGGTTGGGTAAAATGTAACTTGACGAAAGTTAGTTCGAGAGGAGCCAAGCGAACAGAACCCAGAACGACTGAAAAAGTTCGTTGCCAAGCAGCTTTTCAGGTTAATTAACTAATTTCTGGTGTCCCGCCCGTGGTACCACCGCTTCCCAACCCGAGGGCCGGTAGTAGGGTGGCTATCAAAACCAGAACTTGTCCAAGTGACTCAACTGAACTGCCTCGCATCCAGAAAACCACGGCGAACAGCGCTAGTACGAATGCCAGTACTGGCCAACGTAACTGAGTCCAAACATTGTCTGCAGATACTCGGTCCCACTCCTGGATCATATCGTCGTTAACCACGTCAAGCACAAAGCGGCCGAAGGCTTCGCTACTAAGCTGATAGCTCTGGCGATATATAATGAAATCCCGGTGCATCAGATGAATTAACACGTCCCTATTTCTTGGGTTGCAGATTTCGCCATTGGCAAGTTGGTACAGCAGATGACGTTCCTGAGGGCTGCACAGAGCCCAGAGATAGCGAAACCGTGCGTCGGCCCGGTCGCGAACTAATTCCGTGACCGATTTGAAACTGTTGAGAATCAATACGCTACGTGGGTGTGACTGTGTGTTCTTAAGACTATCTTCAAGGCGATTCAGGTCTGTGATGAAGTTAAACCAGATTTCCCGGGTTACTGTGTCCCACTTACACTCATGCCAGCTATCAGCAGCGAGATTAAGGCTACGCTGCATTTGTGCTTTATCAATAACATCTGATTGTAATTCCAGAGCGTTATCTAAGCGGTTAATGATCTGTTGTTTTATGTTTTGAATGTCATTAGCAGGGCAGTGGCTGTCTTTTAGCGCTGTTCTAAGTTCCTCAATGAGTGGTTCTATCTGCTGTGATTCCTGTAAAAGTCTGCTGGGATCAATGAATATTAATTTCAACATTACCTGGCGTATCCAGGCTTCTGTATCGGTACTGGAATCATCGATGACGGAGTCAAACCGGGTTTTCCAGCATCGAGAGATTAACTGGGAGGCTCGTTGACGGTTAGTCTGGGACAGTATGGCGCCCTGTCCGCCGTAGGTACCGGTAAGTCGGGGCAGAAAATCAAGTTCCGAAACGATCACAATGTGGGGATTGTTTTGTCCATCGTTCTGCAAAATAAGAAATTTGTGGATCCAGTCCAGCTTCCCTTGCCAGTAGTCCGGGTCGTGTAGGTTGCATTCAAAATTTACTAGCAGAATACCTTCACAGTCAGGGTCGGGTGGTTCCCAGGTGGGAACGGCGTCACCGATGTGGAGCGGAGTTGCCATATCCCGTAGCTCGAATACTGATTTTGGACCGTTGGTTAGTTTAATTAGTTTATTTATAAAGGTTCTTGGTGGTCGGATTAGCAGGTGGTTTTCATCGAAAGCTTTTTTAGGCTTGGATATAAGGTGCCGAGCATTGGCATAATTTTTTTCCGGAATCATTTCCTGGGCGTCCATTGCAAATACGTGTTCGGCGGTGCGTGCAAGGAAGCGCTTTAAAGAGATCACTGCGACGCTTAGCAGCAGTGTAAAGATGCCCCATTGCACCTTGTCCTTATCGCCTTTAAGTTGAGCAGTGGCTGACAAAGCATCTTGTTTACCTCCCTGGTCGTTGCGTGCAACAGGCAAATTTAACCAAATCGCGGTTGCAGCTGGGTCGACCTTGGGAAGGTAGCAGATAAGAATATCTAGTGGTGATGAAGCAGTTATCTGTTCGCACCAGCTCCTTTGTGGGCTATTTGGCCTGGAGTACGAGTCCGAGTCCGAGTAGCGAGAGCGGTGCTCTACCCAGTTTTGTGCGTTGACACGCTGAGTCCAGTCGCGGGTTATTGATGCATTTCGACTCTGATCATCCTGGGCAAATTGCTGTTTCTGGTAGTGTCTAAATGCGTCTAGCGCCATCTTTTTAGATTCAGAAAATAATGCGGCGCTGGGCATCACGATAATCAAAACCAACATTGCAGTAACGCAACCAACATAGGCTCGTCGCAGACGATTGATTGGAGATAAACGCAGTGCAAGGAAAGGCGGTGTCGGAGCCAAAATGAACGGGGTTATGAACACGAAAAGCAGTGTTAAGCTCCAGCTGTGGGTCGCCAAACGAGCGATCAGACAGACTGACAAGACGATACTCAGCCAGAGGATCCAGCGTACGGAATTTTGCTTGTCTTCACACAACTTTAGCCATTTATTGGTTGGCTGGATTAGGGCGGAAAATTGATTTTTTTGGTTTTGATCTGATACATAAATCGGATTTTTGTTACTGACACTCACTCGCGCCTCACGGTCAATCGAGTGTTGCAGGGCTGTTATCAATGAAGCCGTCAGTAACCAGCCGAGGATAGCGATGCTTAGTACCCATCCGTACCCGGGCTCATCGGCGCGGTGGTGTATAGCCAATGATTGCAGCGCGATTAGAGCAACAGAAACAGTGGTTATTATCTGGTACAGGCTGGTCGCCGCAGCGGGATGTCCACCGAAGGTGTCCGGCCAGACCCAGATAGAACGGCGTTGCGGTAGATGAGCTTTAATTGCCTTGTTGGCAACCCAGAACACGGTGGTCAAGCCGATGATAGACATCAGCAACGCCAGGAAGGTCATAGCGGTAGTATCGAAGTTCAGAGCATCGGCTATTTTAGTATCAAACATCACCACCAGACTCCAGTTGGGGTAATGCATTTTTCGTAACACCGTGTAATGGGTTGCACCGTGATAGGAAACGCGGCCTTCCCAGTCCTTACCCGAACGGGCTGCACCCTCTAGTAATTCGTGATGCTGGATCTCTTCATAGAATTTTTCCACCAGGCTGCGAGATTCGTCGCTGTGAAAGATGACATCTCCGCTGTGGCTGTCAATGACTGCGTAACTGAGTGGTTGATGCAAGACAGTACCGAACAAAGAGAGAAAGCGCCCAGCAGCAACGCCAACCAATTGGGTTTTGCCCGTTGAATCGGTTTTTTCAAGCGGGAATGAAATCAGGGTGAGGTTCAGTCCCTGGTCTGCTGTTCTGACACGTTCAATAATCGCGGGAAATTGTTTGTTACTACATCGGTTGTGGTTAATTGCCCATCTGTTATTTTTGTTTTCTGTTGAGTTGTTTTTTTCGGCCCGGCTACGGTTTTGTATGTTTTTAGTCGGATCGATACAGACCGTTTCACCGTTCATGACCTGCTGGAAATAAGACCTTGTCGATAAGTCGTAGCGGGTCGGAAAAGGGTTTTTTCGGGCAGTCTTTTCTGTCCCGGTTACCCAGCCATCCTGGTTGAGGGCGAACAGGGTTTCCAGCCTATCCAGTTCGCTGACCTGTTGAAGCTGTTTGGGAGGGCATTTTTCGTGTGTATAAGGCTGGCCGTTGAGACCACAAAATGTCCCCGGTGAGGAGGCGGGCCAGCCGTTCTTGACTTCGAGGTTGATTTTGTCAATCCATAGTTGGATCTCTTTGGAAAAGCGGTTGTTTAATGCGTCGGCTGTGTTCTGCGTTTTCTTTTCGAGCTCTCTGGCAACTCCTTGAAAGGCCAGCACATCGAGCGTGAGGATAGTCACAATGGCCATCGCTACCAGCAGACCGGCTCCCATCAGAAAAATATCTCGATGTCTAACTGACTGTATTTCACCGGCAAATCGGGTTTTTAGAAACGGAATGGCGCAAAGCAGAATCAGTGAGACACTGAGAATAATTAGCCAGTATTTAGGCGATATTTTGTAGAGATGTTGCCGAAATCGCTGCTCAGTGGTAATGCCGATCAGGGTGAAACTACCTTCCATGTTTATATTTCTTAACGATACGCGCTGACTCACATAGTCGGTTTGACCGAGTTTTTGGGTCGGTAATGCGGGAAGAAAGGAGGAGTTTTTGTTTTTTTTGACCTCATCAGGGCTAAAAATTTTTCCTTCGAGATCTGCGGTGATCCACTCCAGTCCGGCGGATGCGTATTGAATCTTCGCGTCATCAGAAATGACAATAATGCCATCAAATACAGCTTGATTAGGCTGTTTGGGAACTAGGTCGGCCAGAGGTACGGTGACCGTATTGACAATGGACTTGATGCCATCTTTATCAGAGTGATCCCAGCAATTTTTGGCGATCAATGTCGGTTTACCGTTGCTGATTTTTAATGAAGAGGCTCTGTCTTCCACGCAATTATTAACGGATGTATGTGCAGATTGGACTGCTCGTCTGAGCCAGGGGTTGTTTCGTTTGAAATCAGCTGCTGAGGTGGTTCTGAGCTGGTTATCGAAAAATCGGACTTGAGTCTGATCAGTGCCCACAGTCGATGAATTAGGTGTTTTCTGGCCGTTGACTGGGCTCTTTGTGTCTCGGCGGTTGAAACGAATAATATGGGGTAGCAGGTTGACTCGTGCGGTGAACTCTTGAGCGGTTGAATTCAGGGCACGCAAGTTTCGGTCGAGCAAATATTGTTGCTGATTGCCAACGTAGAAGAAGAAATACAGCACTAGCGGTGTTGCTGCGGCAGCGATTCCGAACACAAAGGTACGTAAAGCCCGGTTACTGGGCAATAGTTTAGATAGCGAACCAAAAAACCCGTTAGGGCTCTGGTTTTGTGCAGTAACGGTTGTGTTTGTCACCTAACCCCCTTGCTGTTCTGTTTTTTTGTTTAAGCTAATTGAATGGGTTATGTTCTCGCAGACACCAGCTGGCGCCAAGTTCGAACTTAATTAAATAGAGAAGCCGATTCACTGGCAATTCTATATAAAGTTTTTACAGCATTCAGTCGTCAAATTGATCCAGGTTTCGAGCAATAGCAAGGGACCATGTAGCTGAACGCGGGCACCCAGGTGATATGAAAAACCTAGATGCCTGTATTCGGATGACGATCTGCTCGTGTTAACCGTTTGATCAGCAGCAGAATGGCTCCAAAGCTTAGTAATAGGTCGGTAATTATTTAGTTGGCCCGTGGGGAGGTGATTGGGGACTATGGATCCAGCTTCTGGACGGAGTTGCTGAATGTAGCCCCTTGGGGTAGAGCAATCTCAATCCGGTAGGTGAGATCGGCTAATGACTAGAGTCACCTTAGTTAGTGATCCAGGGTGACTCTAGTCATGGAAACTGTCAGGCAGCAGTAGTCTCGGGTGACTCTTCATTATCATAGTAATAATCAAGCCAGTGTTCACCGAGCACCATCATGGTTTTATGGATTACCGAGCGCAGGTGTTGCTGTAGTTTAATGTCGTCGTCATCGACTTGCTGTTCCAGAATTAGCAGGCCGTTGTTGCCGTGCTGCATCTCGACTTCGCCGCCGTGCCATTCAAGCCAGTCAAGCGCATCGCCCTTGAGGCCGTAGTGTTTCTTACCTGCTTCGATCATCGGACTGAAAATGCTCGGGACCAGCGCTTCAATACCGACAGCAAATGCAGCGACACCGTCAATCCAGGGCTCGTTGTAGGCATACAACACCTGCCAGTTACGTAAATGCCAGGCATAGGGCAGGGCATCCCAGGTGTGATCCGGGCCTGCATAGATCAGGTCACCGGGTCCACCCAGGGCGTTAACAGTCTGCGACAGCGCCCAGGAATGGTTCCATTCGCTAAAAGCATTCTCAAGCATTTTGGTTTTTATATTATGTTCGTAGTGAGGCGTGCGCGCCGCCAGCGATGCGACCACCCCGGGCGTGGTGATAATGGTCCAGCACAGGTCGGCAAAGAAACGCCGCAGCTTGTGCACCGGAAAAGTACCGTCGATCATCTCGGTTAAAAACGGATGGGCCAGCGCCCGGGCGCGAATCGGGTCGAGTACCTCGTCGCGCAGGTCAATCAGCCATTGGCTATTTAGCTCTTTGATGTAATCGGGCTGGTCTTTATCGGGTTGATTCATCGCTGCTGCTCCTGTGCAGTGGACAATAGGGTTTTCTCAGCATATCCCAATAGGTTAGTTCAGCCCACTATTAGTGTGGTGGGGAGGTTTAAAGAGCATCGGGGGTGGGTTTAACTAAGGCCGGTTTTAACACTTGAACATCACCGCTGCTTTGGCAAAGGCATCAGAGGCTATAATGGCTTTGCGTTGGTGCCAGGGTTAGCGTTTAAAACGGTTCAATTGCCGATTAACCAACCCGAAACACCAGCGAACAACAGGCCGCATAGTTTGTTTGATCAATGGGGTTTGTGCTGGCTCTGCCTGACTTTAACGGACACCCGATCGATAGCCATCGATAAAGGAAGTTTAGAGATTGAAGACCTTAAACCATCTGTTCGAAAGCAATTTGGCCTGGGCCAGAAAAATAAAAGAGCAGGACCCGGAGTTCTTTACTCGCCTGTCAAAAATTCAAAACCCGGAATATCTCTGGATTGGTTGCTCCGATAGCCGGGTGCCAGCCAATCAAATCACCAACCTTGATCCGGGCGAAATCTTTGTCCATCGCAACATCGCCAATGTAATCGTGCATACCGACCTCAACAGCCTCTCGGTGATTCAATATGCGGTGGATGTGCTCAACATCAAACATATAATTGTTTGTGGGCACTACGGCTGCGGCGGGATTAAAGCTGCGCTAGAAGACCAGCAACATGGCCTGATAGATAACTGGTTACGTCACATCAAAGACGTGATTCGCTTCAACAGTGACCAGTTTGAAGGCCTCGATCAGGACCAGAAGCTGGACTTGCTCTGTGAGCTAAATGTTAAAGAACAAGTCAACAATGTTACCAACACCACCATCGTCCAGAACGCCCTTAAGCAGGGCAAAGAAATTTCTGTGCATGGCTGGATCTACAATATCGCTAACGGTATTTTGAAGGATTTGAAGACCTGATCAGGTCGGCTCTTAAGATCTAGCCAATATCCCGGTTGTTCTGTTGTTCTGTTGCTCATGACTCAGCCGATGCCTCGAGATGTTGTTCTCGATAGGCATAGGCCAGCAAACTATATTTTTTCTCGTTGCGGATCACCTTAGCCCGAGTAAAGCCGTTTTTAACTATTGCCTTAGCAAGCGTTTGTTGAGTAAAAGCAGTTCTATGGGCCATAAACAAATTGCCAGCCGCCAATTGCGGGCGCAAGCCAAACATGATGTCTATCGCCGCTATCGGCCCCACCTGAGAGTCGTATAGGGTTTCATCAAGGTTGCCCTGTGCCACTACCGCTGCGACTGACTGCATGTCTGGGCAAGCGATCAGCGCATAACCGTCGGGCTTTAGCACACGAGCAAATTCCCGCACCGCTGACGGTACTTCGTGGGGATATAAGTGCTCGAGATTGTGGGAAGAAAAGAGTGCATCGAAGTCGGCATCATTCACTGCTTTCATGTCAGTGATAGAGCCAATAATGTCTGGACCAACATCTGGGTCGATATCCAGGCGAATTTCTTGCCATTCTTCGCCTCTGAAAAGCGCGGGTAAGTTGTCCACCTGTTTCGGACCACAGCCTACATGTAAAACTCGTTTCAATTTCAAAGACTCTTGTTGTTGTTTGGGTAAACCAAACTGAATAGTTTGTTCAACGCTGTTGAAGTTATCGAACCAGTCTGGTTGCTGCCCATCGAAGCTTTGCAGACTGTGGGCGGGTAGATTTTTGCCAGCGTCTACTTCCCGCAAGTGCTGGGGTTTGAACTGTTGACAGCGCCAATGATGAGAACCCGGTCCACCAGGTCAGCGATCGATTCCTGACCAAGCCAATTGGCAAAATTATTGTTTGATTCTAATTTTTCGGCTTTGAAATAGTAGTCATTGCTCATACATTTATTCTAGATGATATTTAATATTTACGCTAAATGATGGCGGGAGTAGGTCAGCTCTTGCAATCAAGTGTTTTAAGCCGGAGTAGAGAATTTTTTGATGGTTAATATGTTAAGTCAAGAT
>JAESTY010000119.1 GCA_016763355.1 Immundisolibacteraceae bacterium | reverse complement strand
TCCGCATCCATGTAGCCCATGTCGCCGGTGAGTAACCAGCCATCAACGAAATTTTCTTTATTCTCTTCCGGTCGGTTCAGGTAACCGGTAATCAGATGTTCGGCCTTAACCCAGAGCTCGCCGACCGTGTCGGTAGCACAGAGATTGCCCTGATCATCGCGAATTGAAATAGCCGCCTGCACATTGGCGCGACCGCAGGACTTTAATAAATGGGGCTCGCCTGCCAGCGCGCGTTTATGGTCGTCAGTACGCAAAATAGTCACCCAACCGGTGACGCTCTCGGTAGTCGCGTAACCCTGGATCAGGTCGCAGCCGATGACTTCGCCGGCCTGACGAATCAGGCTGGGCATGGCTGGTGATGAACCGTATGCCAGTAACCTTAAGGATGACAAATCGCGGGGCTGCTGAATCTGTGCCTCGAGCATGCGCTGTAGCAGGGTCGGAATCACCAGCGCTACGGTGACTTTGTTCTGCTCAATCGCATCGAGCATGGTGTCGATGGTAAAGCCATCACCCTGTATCACCGTGGTCATGCCGTTAACCAGTCCATAGGTGGGAAAACCTGCGGTCGCGCCTGGTAGCGGAATCGGCGTGAGCCAGACATCCTCATGGCGGATACCGGAAGAGATCACCGACCAGTTCTGCGCCTCCCGAAGCATGCCATGGCTCCACATGGCGCCTTTAGGTAAGCCAGTGGTGCCGGTGGTGTAACTCAGGGCCAATAGATCATCCGATGAGAGTTCCGGCAGGTTAGGTGGTGTGGTCGCCCCGGCCATCAGGGTTTCCAGATCTAGCTGCATGCCGTGATCACCACCAAAGCCGATCAGCTGTCGACCTTCGGCCTCGAGTTCTTTCCAGTAATCAGCCAATAGCGGTACCAATGGCGCCTGCACAATAATCACTTTGGCATCACTATCGCGGATCAAGTGGAGCATTTCTCTGGGTGCGTAACGCCAGTTAATGCCGGTGCGCACGGTGCCTAATTTCATGCAGGCAAAAAAGTGTTCAATCACCTCGACCGGGTCATAAGAAAGGATGGCAACCACATCACCTTTACCCATGCCGAGTTGTTGCAGGGCACCGGCAAACTGATCAGAACGTTGATCCATTTCTGCCCAGCTACGGCTGTTAACACCGTCTATGTAGGCGGTCTTATTCGGATAGCTAGCGGCGTTACGCACGATCAGGTCGCGACAGAGGAGCATGGTGTTTTCCTGGGTGAACCGGAGTTGGTGATTTATTCGAGGGCGATGATTATGCCCAGATATTATGGCAGCAAGTCAGTAAAACCTGCTGCTCGAATTAGCTGAAACTGCAACCTATCTGGATAAAGATGGTGGGCATGATCCGGATTGATAGGAGAGCACCGCTTTATCCGCACAGGCACGACAGCCGGTTGAATAGGTGACTCGATCAATAGAACCGCAGGGAGTGGTGACACAGCGTAGCCCGTTGTCGCGGTTGGCGCACACCGGCTGGTATTCCATGGTGCAGATGCCCTGCCTGGGTTCGAGGCATGTTATTGAAGTCTGTGAAGTCTGTGAAGTCTGTGAAGTCTGTGCAGGAAGGCTTGATATGGGCGTGGTGCTGCAAGCTGGAGTCAAGATCACAAGCAGCAATAGTGCGGGAAACTTCATTTTTTAAGCTCTAACAAATTAAAGGTTGGCGCGAATTATCTGGCACCATGAATTGTAGCGGGATTGGTTAGATCTTCGTTAATCAGTCGCTGCAAGCAATGTTGAGACTATAGATTTTCCTGCTGGGCGATGCGAGAGACCTTCCAGGGGTTCCATTTGTCTCGATAGGACTGTTTGTGGATCAATTCCATCAGATGGGAGAAGGTTCTTATCAGTCTCAAAAATATCCCGGTGTAGATAGGTACCAGCGGTAAGAAGGCAAATAAAGCCCACTCTTTGCGGGTGATGGTTTTCCCGTATAGAACGCAGGCACAGAGAAAACTAATGATGTTAGCCATCAGGTAAACAAAGTAATTGACGATCAAAATGTAGAGTGCAAATTCCTGCAGGATGATCAGCTGTAGGGTGTAGATCCACCATTTAATGTTCAGCAGCAGGTTGAACACCAGGTTTTCAACAAACGAGATAAAGTTACTGATTTTAAAATTGGCGTCAAAGCGAAACACGTCGCTGTGTTTTCGCAGCCGGAAACGTATCATCGAGCGGTCCCAGCGGTAGCGCTGTTTCGCGAGGCGTGGGAATGAAATTGGCACGTTGGTGTAGCAGACCGCATGGGGTTCGTGAACGATGCGCAGGCCCAGTTTGCGGATTTTTACCGACAAATCGCCATCAAGCCCCGGACCCACATCCCAGCCACGCAGCTGATCGAGGATATCGCGACGAAATGCGCCATGGGCACCGGCGATGATGCGCAGAATGTTAAGGGTTGAGGTGACCGTCCGTCCCACCGACAGCACTTTCATATATTCGATACCCTGCAGCCGAGTGGCAAAGCTCACGGTGGTGTTGGCCACGCGCACATCGCCACCGACCGCGCCGATTTTGCTATCCATATAGAAGGGCAGCAGGATGGTCTCAATCGCGGCGTCATCGAGGTGGGAGTCAGCGTCGATGTGGACAATGTATTTGCCGTTGGAATATTGGAGCGCGGTATTGGCCGCCGAGGCCTTGCCGCCGCGTACCTCATTACGAATAAATCGGCTGATTTTGCCCGCTTTTTCCAGGGCTCTACCGATAATGGGGGTGTCGTCGTCGGAGCCGTCGTCGACGATGATGATTTCCAGGTTTTTGTAGGTCTGTTTGGTTAATGAGTTGGCTAATCGGGTGAGGTGTTTACCTTCATTTTTGCCAGGCACCAGCACAGATACCAGCGGCCTCTCAGCAAAGAGCTCGGCTCTGGCCTTAAGACGCAGTGGTTGTTCGCGCCACCTTTTAGGTAGGTACCAGGCCAGAATAATAATGTCGAGAACCACATATCGGGTAAAGTCGATTAACAGGAATGGCCAGAAATAATAGAGTATTTCCCGGCCCTCCAGGTTGAGTAAAAACCGGAAGGCTTCTTCAATCAACGGTCGGTTCCCTAGCCTGATCAAGAAATTTTTCTAAGGCCTGGTCATAGTCAAACTGCTCATCAATAGCAACAACGGTATCGCTTATTTGGGGGGTCTGATCCAGATTAGCGGCGAGTAGTTGCTGGACACC
>JAESTY010000118.1 GCA_016763355.1 Immundisolibacteraceae bacterium | reverse complement strand
CCGGGAGAGGGTTTTTCTGATGAAGCAGTTAAAGGGAATTATGGCAAGAGCGGTGCTGTTAGGGTGCGCAGCCGGAATGGTAACAAGTGTGGCTATGGCCGATATTACGCCGGGAACGGTGTTATCAGCTGCGAATATCGATGAGTTAAAAGGACAACAGTTTGACGGCCATTTACTTGGGGATTTGCTAGCTGATTCCCAGGAGATGATGATTCGTCAGCATGGCTGGACCATGGAGCTGCAGCCCACCAGACCGATGGGTGTGGAACCTCGGGCTGCCGAAGTGACACAAAAATTCGCTGGTCAGGCAACATTGGGCAGTGATCTGTTACTTCAAAACTATACCAGCGGGATTCCTTTTCCAGAGATAGACGAAACTGATCCTCAGGCTGGATATAAACTGGCCTACAACATCCTTCGTTACGGATGGGTTGCCGACACTTTAGACCTCGATCCGATGTATTTTCTGGTCATTGACGGGAAGAAGGGGCTCCAACGTGAAATGGGTTGGCGCTACAAACGGTTTCTTACCAATGGCCGGCTGTCCGCCCCTTATAGCGATGGTGGGGAAATTACTAAATATGAGTCGCTGATTAATCTTTATCCTCAAGATTCCCGTGGTTTGGGGATATTGACGGTTAACTACAGCGATGGTCGTTTGGCCGATACCTATGCTTATATCAAGAGTATTCGCCGAGTACGTCGACTCTCAAGTGGTGCCTGGGCCGACCCAGTATCTGCGACAGATTTCCTGACCGATGAAACTTTCGGCATTAATTTAGAACCGACCTGGTACCAGGATTGGCAGATTGTCGGTTCTCGGTGGATTATGGCGGTGGCCCATGGACAAATTAGAGGGCTTGATTTAAGTAAAACTGATCCGGCAGAACGCTTCCCAGATATGCGCTTAGATGAGGCACCTTATTGGAATTTTAATGAAGTTTGGGAGCCTCGTGAAGTCTGGTTACTTGAGGCGACGCCTCCACAGAGCCACCTAAACAGTAAGCGTCTACTCCACGTTGATAAAGACGTTAATGCGCCGATGATGTCCTGGATTGAGAGTTTTGATCGAAAGGGCGATCTATGGCGTGTTTCGGCGTTAGCCTACAACGATAAAGACATCAGATTAGACTCTGGGCAATCTGGGGTTGGTATTTCAATCGTTGGGGTTTATGACGTTCAACGTTTGCACGCGACCGTGCTTTATCGCTCTGAAGATGGTTGGAAATATAACCCGCCAGATGCGAAAAAGGCTGATTTTACTCCCGAGTCATTGCCAAGATCCCTGCGCTAGCATGTTTTGAATTGTCAGTCTTTAGGTGGGGGTGCCCTAGCGTGTGTTTTGGGCACTCCCATTTAATAATCCACGATCTGGTTGGCTAGTTCTACTCGTCAGGGGGGTGCTGTTTTTATATAGGACAGCAGCCTGATGTATGGATTTGGTAAATAAATTTCGCGTTCTGTTTGAGAATTAATCAACAAACTGGCTTGTGAGTCGATAAATTGTGTGTACTTACGTATCGATAGTAGCTGCGGTTTTATATAATTGAATCATCCGAACTACTATTTTCCGCAAAAACTCAATCAAACCAGGTCTGACTGAGCGGTTATTAGTTCTGCAATAAATATTAAATCGCAGGTAGCCAGTAAAAAAAAATATTAGACGAATCTTGTCAGTGATTTGACAGGGATAGAGGAGTTGTACAGCAGAGAGTCTCTGAACTTACGAGGCCTCTTTTGGATTGCACTGATGGTCGCTAATTAGTCGATTTTAAGGCAGTACGTCTGAAACTTAATCTAGATGTCGTTATGGAGTTAACAGTTAACAATGGTGGCTAAACAGAGGTCAACTACAGAAACTATTCGAAACATCATCACTCCACTTGCGGTTGTTGCTGCATTGGGTGGGTTGTCGACCGTGGAAGTGGAACTTCCCGAAGTTACTGTAGAATCACAATCAATAGAGTTACGTGATCGGTTTTATGACCTGGTGACTCCTAATCAGCATGTGGTTTGGGCGGTTGGTAAAAGCGGCAAGATTATCCGTAGTAACGACTAGGCGGCTAACTTTACGGTACAGGATGTTCCAACCATCTCTAATTTGCAGTCCATCGCTGCGTGGGATGAAAAGAGAGCGGTGGTGGTCGGGAATAACGCTACCACACTGAATACAGCGGACGGTGGTGAGACATGGAGTTTAGTCGAGGCGCCGCTAAGTAAAATCGGCAACAAAATCTTTAGTGTTGATATTGCCCCTGATGGTCGAGTTTGGGCTACTGCCGAGTTTGGATCTGTGTTGTTTAGTGATGATTTTGGTAAAAGCTGGACGCGAGTTGGAACCGATGAAGATGTAGCCTGGAATGATGTAGGGTTTGCTGCCGACGGCCGTGTTTGTGTCATTGGTGAATTCGGTGGGTTGGCCTGTAGTGACGATGCCGGTGACAGCTGGCAGGCAAAAAACTCACCGGTTGAAAATAGCATGATGGGCCTGGCATTTAGTGATGGTAAACATGGGGTTGGTGTTGGCCTTAATGGCACGTTAATCCGAACAGACGATGCCGGTGAAAATTGGCGTCTTATAGATAGCCCAACTAACAAGCAGTTTTACGGTGTTACCTGGGATCAAGATAAGTGGTTGGTGGTTGGCGAAAAAGGTGCCCTCCTTACCTATTATCCCGAGCAGGACAGTTGGACAACCGAGGACCTGGGTCCGTTAGGTAACATCTGGCACACCGCCGTTATTGCAAGTCATGATCGTATCTATTTAGCAGGACAGAAATTGGGCTATACCCAACAAGGTGGCCTGGTCCAGTTTGGACGCATGCGCTGAACTTTACAGATATGATTTAGCCGCTGTTTAGGCGGCTACTAAAACCGAATCGAATTGGAACGTTGTTATGCTAAAGAAATTTGCTGAAGCCTGTATCGACCGACGCTGGTTAGTGGTCGGGGTAATGTTTGTGACATCCGCCATATTTGCTGGCTTATCCACACAGGTGAAATTCAAAACAGAATTTCAGGACCTGTTACCAGTTTCTCACCAGTACATTACTGTTAACGATAAATATAAAGAGACCTTTGGTGGGTCAAACATCGTTAGCATTATGGTCGAAGTCGAAGAAGGCGATATTTTCCGCCACGATATTCTGGAGAAAATTCAGAGCATCACAGAGCAGATGAATTTTGTTCCGGCGGTCAATCAATATCAGATCACCTCGCTGGCGTCGCGTAAGCTAAAAGACATCAAGGCCTCGACCTTCGGTATTGAAACCGCGCCGCTGATGTTTCCTGATCTACCAAAAAATGACCTTGAAATCGCACAGTTGAAAGAAGCTGTGCTTTCAAACCCACTGGTCTACGGACGTTACGTGTCGCTTGATCAAAAATCGGCGCTGATAACTGTCGATTTTATTGATCGTCTTATCGATTACGAAAAAATATTTAACAAAATCACCGAGGTGGTTGAAGCCCACGAGAGCGAAGGGGTCAAAATCAGAGCGGTTGGGGAACCTATACTGACTGGTTGGATAATCCACTTCTTACCAGAAACCCTGAAGATATTTGGCTTAACCATATCGGCAATGGCGCTACTGTTGTTTGTCACTGTGCGCACATTTCGGGGCGTATTGTTGCCTATGTTGGCCGGAGCGATCAGTGGTTCCTGGGCATTAGGCATGGCAGCGTTGCTGGGGGTTAATTTCGACCCGCTGATAATCGTTATTGCCTTTCTGGTTTCCGCCAGGGTTATTTCCCACGCAGTCCAGCTTTCTACTGCCTTTGATGATGAGGTCGCTCGGGGTCTAAATGCGATAGAGGCATCTAAGGCCAGCATGGCAGCGCTTTTCCGGCCCGGAATGCTTGGAGTTGCAACTGATACCGCAGCGGTCATGGTGGTCTACATCATGCCAATGCCATTGCTTAAAAAGACCGCGATTATCGGTAGTATCTGGGTTTCTACTATTGCGCTATCCGCCATAGTGTTAACTCCAGTTCTATTATCCTGGGTTAAAAGACCAGCCAAGGTCGATTTCCCGATCAACACCAGTCTGGTTATCGAGAAAATACTTAACCGCTGTGCAGATGTAGTGACCGGCCGTGGCGCCTGGGTGATTGTATCCTCCTCATTGGTGATATTTCTTACCGCCGGCTATTTTGCATTTAACGTGACCGTCGGTGATGCTAATCCTGGTTCCCCTTTGCTTTGGCCTGATTCTCGGTACAACCAGGATGCGAAGGCGATTAATAAAGCTTTTCAAGGCAGTGATCGAATGTTTATTGTTGTCGAAGGCAAGCAGGGCGACGTACTTAAACAGCCTGCTACCCTGCGCAACATGGAAAACTTCCAGCGATATCTAGAGAACCAACCGGAAATCGGTGGCACCGTCTCTCTGGTTGATTTAATTGGCCCGGTTAACGTCAGTCTGCACGAAGGTAATAAGCGCTTTGACGAGTACGGCTCCGAGGCAAACATCAACGGTGAGCTGGTTTATATGTATCTTCAGGGTTCAGACCCCGGCGATATTGATCGTTTCTCCGATGTCAATTACCAGGTTGGAGCGGTTACGGCCTATTTCAGAGATCATAAGGGTGAAACCATTCGCACGGCCATTTCAAGGATAAAGTCATACATTGCTGACAATCCGTTGGAAAATGCTGAATATAAGTTAGCGGGTGGTCTAATTGGTGTACTGGCAGCGGTCAACGAGGAAATTTTTAGAGGTCAGGTAGAGAGTATCGCTCTGGCATTACTGGTTCTTTTTGTACTCTCAGCGATAGCCTACCGTTCAACGGTCGCTGGCCTATTCTTTATTCCGCTAGTGTTGATGTCTAATGCCGTAACCTTCGCCTTTATGTATTGGCAAGACATCGGTATGAACATCAATACTTTGCCAGTAGCGGCTCTGGGCATTGGCCTTGGCGTCGATTATGCCTTTTATATCGTCGATGGTGTTCGTGAGCGCTATATCGAAAACCGAGATATGGACGCCGCATTACGAGGGTCGCTGTTAACTGCGGGACGTGGAGTGCTGGTTACTGGTACTACTATGATCCTTAGTGTTTTGCTCTGGTACAATTCTTCGTTGAGGTTTCAAGCCGAGATGGGTTTGTTGATTGGACTTTGGCTTGCAGTTTCAGCTATCAGTTCGATTTTCTTAATCCCAGCAATGATTTCTATCATCAAGCCAGCATTTATTTTTGATGTTGACGAGTTGGATGAGAAGGCTGAGGCTTCGGTAACCACCGCGTAGTTTTTGTTGGCCCCTGGGCATTGGCTCAAGGAATGGGGTCGTAACTGATAATCTAAGGCAGAGGTAATGGCCGAATTAATTAAATTGTGTTCGACAGACGACGTAAAGGAAGAGTCCCCTTTACAGGTGAGTCCAGAAGGATACCCGCAACTTTCAGTGTGGGAGTTTGAAGGCCAGTATTACGTAGTAGACGATATGTGTACGCATGGTATGGCGTGGATGAGTGATGGCTATCAGGAGGGCGAAGAGATCGAATGTCCATTCCATGGTGGTCGTTATGCCCTGAAATCCGGCGAACCTACTGCTTTTCCATGTGTGGTACCCATCAAAAGCTACCCGGTCACAGTTGATGGCGGCCAGGTCTGTATAGAAAAGCAATAACTGCTAAGGCCGGCTGCTTTATGCCGGCATAGTGCAGTTTTTAAAAGCCGGGCAGAGATGCTCGGCTTTTTACGTTTTACCCTAATGTTTTGCCAGCCATCTGCAGCAGCTGACATGGCTTTTGTTGTCTGTATCAATCGATGTTCGATGATATGCTTGGGTTAATTATTTAAAGGTTGTTGGTTTACCCTAATTCCTAAATATCGTGAGGAGAATTTAATATGAGTAAGGTGTTTTCACTCTATTTTGATTTTATAAGTCCGTTTAGCTATTTGTGTCATACCCAGCTGCCATCGCTAGTCAAGAAATATGGCTACTCTATTGAATACAACGTTATGGATATTCCAACTGCCAAGCTGGCTGCCGGAAACTATGGTCCGTCTAATCAGAAAGTGAAACCAAAAATTCGGGCTTTGATGCAAGACTTGAATAGATGGGCAGATCACTACGATGTTCCGTTTGCTTTCCCGAGTGGGATGATTGGTAAGCGTATCAACGCAGGAACCTTTTTTGCGATCGATAAAGGTCAAGCTGAAGACTATGTGACCCAATGTTTTCATGAATTATGGGGTGTTGGTGGGCAAGATTCGGATGACGACGAGCTACTAGGCAAAATCGCCACGGATCTTGGTTGGGACGTTGCCGAATTTCTCGCTTTCGTGAGTTCGGATGAGGCAGCTAGCCGCTTCGAGCAGTCGAGAATTAAAGCTCATGCTGCCGGCGTATTTGGCGCACCGATGATGATGCTTGATGATCAGATCTGGTGGGGTAATGATCGAATGATGTTCATCGAAAAATATATGCAGGACAAGGGGTAAGGGCGGGTTTTAACGACCTTCCATTTGGTAGGAGGCCTGGCGTTAGTCGGGCCTCTTGCGTTTTTAACACCCAGTTTGTCCACGGCAAAGCCCAGCTGTTGGGTGCCAAATAAACCACTGTTAGAGGCCTTGAAGTCGTCGGTCAGGCCCCGAATGGGTTGATTAGATATCGGTGTTTACGGAGGGTTTGCTGAATGATTATTAAATGGCAGGCATAAAACGCTTTCTGTTGATAAAATAGTCTGTTTTCAAATGGTTTATGCTTTCTGAGTCTTTTGCGGCCTTCTTGGTCTTGTATTATCGGCTTGAATGTTCATGCCAAATTTAATGTCGGCTGGGGGTTTTACCAGCTGATTGTGGAGTTAAGTTGTAATGCCGATCTACGAATACCACTGCCTTGAGTGTGACCACACTAAGGACGTGCTGCAAAAGTTATCTGATCCACTATTGACAGTATGCCCGGCCTGCGAAAAATCGAGTTTTAGCAAAAAGGTATCTGCCCCAGGGTTTCAGCTGAAAGGTACCGGCTGGTATGAAACCGATTTTAAGGACAAACCCGCTAGTAAAGGTGATTCGGATTCGAATGGGTCATCCAACAATGATGGCGCTAGCAAAACCTCGAAAGACGGTGATAGCCAGACCAAGACCGAAAAACCTGCTTCAACAGCTGCTGGTGTATTCGATCAGTGATG
>JAESTY010000117.1 GCA_016763355.1 Immundisolibacteraceae bacterium | reverse complement strand
ACTACACGCCGGCGGCGGACTTTACCGGCAGTGACAGCTTCACCTACACCTGGACCGATGCCGACAGCAACGAGGCCAGCGCCACGGTGACGGTGACGGTCAGTGCGGCGCCGGATCTGGTCAATACCGCCCAACTGCTGTCTGCTGACCAACCACCACAAGCCCGGGTTCAAACGTCCCTACCACCACCAGAACTAACTTTCCTGTCCTTGGACCCACTAAATTCGCCAATTAATATTCTCGATACGATCAGTGAACTCACGCCCATTGTGTTCGGAGACAGCATCACCAATTCGCTAGTCGATCACGTCGGTAATTTAGATTTAGAGGGTATAAAAAGTTATTCATTACGATTTAGCATGCAGTCCGCAGCAGTAGATACCACCATCGGTATTGAAGAGATTGCCCGTTTCCCGTTGCGTCTAGCTGCGGGTGATTCTCCTCTGGCCAATGGTACGGACCAGACTGATGATCTAATCATTCAATCTGTGCTCTACAACCGCTCGTTGATACTTGAAGTCGACTTCGAAATTAACAGCGACGATTCGAAAACGCTAGAGTCGATCAAGGTCAACTCCGTTAATGATCAGCCGTTACCAACCTGGTTATCGCAGGATCCCAACTTATATTTGCTGGTTGGTGAGCCGCCCATAGGCGTGGAATCAGTTGAACTCAGGTTTGAAATAACCTTAAGCGATGGCTCGGTGGTGGTTCGTTATTGTCAGATCAACGTCGCCAGCGGAGAAATTAGCGAATATACGCTGGATCAATTATCACTATTACAGCATCCAACGTTTGCCAATCAACTCGCAAGCACTGCTGCTATGTTTGATGAGTCACAGCAACAGTTGCTCACTGCGCTAAGACAGAGTTTCTAGGTTGACTGGCATTATTAAAAAGTGCTTCAACGCCATAAGCTAGCGGTTCTAACTCAGCGATAGATCCATTTGGATTTTGGCCATTTTGATATTGTAAATAATGGACCAATTCATGTACCAGGAGCGCCTTACCTGAAGCCGTATCAATATTGGTCGACTGCAGTAAAAAAATTGTCTGCATTTTAGGATTGTACAAGCCAGAAACTTGATATTCGCCAGCTCGGATCGCCGACGGATGATTGTTACCAAAGGCCATAGAGTTAAGGTGCTGCTCGGTGATAAAAGCGAGCTTGGGCACACTGTTACCGTCATACATCAACATCGAATGACTCGAAATCCAGAAGAGTAAGCTAACCAACAGTTCCTGCATCAATCCGTGACTCACCCTTTATTGCGCCAGTGGTCAATCCGACTACCTGGTGCAGCTGTTTATCTTTGACGTCTGTTGCTATCGGTCTGGTGGGTCGAAGCTTGAAGAAGGTGCAGATGCGCAACCGGTACAGGCTGATCGGAGCCAAAAATTTCGAGTTATTGACTGTCGGCTATCCCGGTGCCTACTAAACAAAACCGGTTAACCAGTGCTTACAATCAAATCAATTGGCCCAAAACAGAACCTCGGGGTTGAATCCGCCTCTAAATCAGGGCAGTCTTCTCAAATACCTAGAGACGATTTACTGTGGAGCCAAAAGATGACGGTTGATCACCCAAGTTTTAATCAAATTCTGGTGCCGGTGGATTGCATTGAGCCACGACCAGAAGTGCTCGATTACGCGGTTGAACTGGCTAGGCAACATGATGGTTCACTGATCCTGTTATACGTAGTCGAAAACCCGGTATTCCCTGTAGAAATGATGGACATTGACCTGCGCATGGAGGAGGTTGCTGAACACGCTGGACAACGACTAGCCAATCTGGTTGAAGAAGCAATTGGTTCATCAGTGCCACATCGCCACTTAATCGCACAGGGCAGTATTAGTGACCAGATCGTGGTGACGGCAGATAAGGAGGCAGTTGATGTCATCATCATGGCCACGGATGCCCATTCCGAATTGCGTAAATTCCTGATCGGATCAATTACTGAACGGGTGGTACGCCATGCTCATCAACCGGTACTCGCACTACACATAAAAAAATAGCATCCCGACCAGGAATTTATTCCTGCTGCGAATCTGCCAGTTCACTCCCAGATCACTAACAGATCACTGACAGGCCACTGACACGCTTCAGTAGCAGTGTTTTGTGGCCTAATCGCTGTCACTAACCGGCCCTAAAACCAAGAGATAACACCCATAGTGGTGATCCAACCTGTCGATACTCTGGCGTTGATCCTGATTGCCGGCATTGGTTGCCAATGGATTGCCCATCGCCTGCACCTTCCCGCGCTGGTCCTGCTGCTGGCCTGCGGCTTACTGCTCGGTCCAGCAACCGGGGTACTTAATCCTGGCCAGCAATTTGGTGAGCTATTGATGCCGGCGGTCAAACTCGGTGTTGCCATTATTCTGTTTGAAAGTGATCTTAATCTTCACTTTCACGAGCTAACCGAAACCCGACCCATTATTCGCCGACTGGCCATACTGGAAATTCCGATCGCCTGGTTGCTCGGCAGCCTGGCAGCGCACTTTATTGGTGGCCTTGACTGGCCAATCGCCAGTCTATTTGCAGCCATTATCGTGGTTACCGGGCCTACCGTAATCCTGCCCCTGTTACGCCACGCCAAACTCAAACAAAAGCCCGCCGCGCTGCTCAAATGGGAAGGCATCGCTAACGACCCCCTTGGGGCGGTGTTGGCGGTATTGGTATTTCACGGGCTCATTTACGGCGGCACCAGCCCCGCAGAGCTAATGGCCAACCTGGGCTAGCTGCTACTGGCCACAACAATGGGACTTGCAGCCGGATATCTGGCCGGCCTGGCGTTTCGCGGTGGCCAGGTTGCCGAACACCTCAAAGGTCCTGCTCTGATTGCCATATTACTGGCACTGTTCGTGGTTACCAATCACTGGTTAGAAGATGCCGGACTGCTGGCGGTCACCGCCATGGGACTGATGATTGGCAACATGAACCTGCCAAGCATGGCCGAAATTCGGCGCTTTTAAGGAGTACATGACCTTAATGCTGGTGTCGGCGCTATTCATCACTTTGACCGCTAATATCGACCCCAGCGGATTTCAGGCAATGACCTGGCCCAGCGCAGCGCTGATTGCAGCCATTCTTTTTCTGGTTCTGCCCGCTACCATTTTACTGGCCACAATAGGCAGCGACTTAACCCTCAAAGAGCGTTTATTGCCGGCCTGGATTGCGCCACGCGGCATCGTAGCTGCAGCCGTCGCCGGCGTATTTGCGCCAGAGTTGATAAAGCCGGGGCGGAATTGCTGGTGCCGCTGACCTTCAGCCTGATTGTGGTCACCGTGGTGCTGCATGGATTGAGTATTGCCCGCTGGGGCCGTCTGCTCGGGCTAGCCAGCGTCGACCGCAACGGTGTGCTGGTGGTCGGTGCATCACCATGGTGCAGTGATCTATGTAAGCAACTGCATGAGTTGGGGGTCCCGGTGTTATTAACCGATAACTCCTGGCAACGGTTACGAAAAGCCCGGCTGGCAAATGTGCCGGTTTTTTTACGGCGAAATTCTGTCTGCTAACGCCGAACACTCTTTGCAACTGGTTGAAATGGAAACTCTACTAGCCGTGAGTGACAATGACGCCTATAACGCGCTGGTTTGCACCGTACAGTCCACCAAGATGGGCTGGCAACGGGTGTTTCAATTAAGCAGTGGCAATGGCAGTCACCCCACAGACCAGCAATCAAAGCTGCATGTCGAACTCAGGGGGCAGGTAGCCTTTAACGATCGCAGTGGTTATGAAGAGCTTATCCGCCGCCATTACATGGGATGGCAGTTTCAAAAACCTCGATTGACCGAACATTACCAACTGCAGAATTGGCGCGACGACCAACCATTTGGGGCAATCGGAATTCTGTGCGTAAAGAGCGATGGCAAAATCATTGTTGCCACCGAACAGCAACCGCTGATCGGCAGTGCCGGGGATACCCTGCTCAGTTTCGTGCCGGCTAGCCCACCGCAACCGGTCACCAGCGTACAATCAGCTATTGCAGATCAGTCAAAGCACTGCTTTTCATCATTAGCTAAAAACAATAAAGCCCTGTAAACAACAACCCGGCAATCTTATGGCTACAACCAAAGCGACACTTTCCGCAAGACTAGAGCAGCATCTGTGGGCCCGCGATCTAGGCCAAAGTTCACAACCAGGCCGATGGGTAATCGTCACCATGAGGGTTATCACGGCTGTTGTTCGCGATCTGTTTGAAGGTCAGATTACGCTGCGAGCCATGGGCATGGTCTATTCAACCCTGCTATCAATGGTGCCACTACTGGCGATCAGTTTTTCTCTGGTCAAAGGACTCGGTGTGGTCGATAACCAGCTAGAACCCATGCTGCTTAATTTCGTCGCTCCAATGGGCGCGCAGGGTGAAGAGATCGTTGGCACCCTGCTGGGTTTTGTTAACAACGTCAATGCCGGTGCGCTGGGTACTATTGGCCTGCTGGTGCTGATCTGGACAGTGGTCAGCCTGCTGCAAAAGATTGAAGGTGCGTTTAATTTTATCTGGCACGTCAACCAGTCACGCCACTTCGCCCGCCGTTTTAGCGATTTTTTTATTGTCCTGCTGATCGGGCCACTATTAGTTGGTGCCGCTCTCACCGCCACCGGTGCGGCCTTAAATAACAAATTTGTGCTCAAAATTGCCAGCATCGAACCCTTTGGCACTTTACTGTTGCTGGCCACCCAGATGGTGCCCTATCTGCTGATTACGCTGGCCTTTACGTTTGTCTATATGTTCATCGCCAATACCCGGGTCAAACTCAATTGCGCCCTACCTGGTGCGCTAGTGGCGGGTATTCTCTGGGAAACTCTGGGCAAAACCTTCAGCCTGATTTTTGGCTCATCCGCCACCCTGGCAATTTATTCCAGCTTCGCGATTCTAATTCTGTTTCTGGTCTGGCTCTACTGGAGCTGGCTAATTCTGCTGATTGGCGCCCAGGTCGCCTTTTATGTGCAGAACCCTCAGTATCTGCGCAGTGGTCATCGACTGGAGTCCTTAAACAGCGAACAGCAGGAGTACCTGGCATTAGCCCTGCTTAGCCTGGTCGGCGATCGGTTTGTAAGCGGCGACGCCGGTTTAACCACTTCATCACTGAGTGACCAAATCGGTCTACCGGAAGAGTCCATCATGACCACCCTCACCACCTTACAAACACTGGGCCTGCTAAAACGCAGTCAAGACCAGCCATCGCTGTGGATTCTAAGCCGGGATCCGGACCAGGTCGGCATTGGAAGTTTGCTACAGCAACTTCGTCAGAGCCGCAGCGGTAGCTCTGTTGCGCCACAATTACAGCAGATAGCCGCCGCTCAGCAAGTTCAGCAGCGCTGGCAGGACGGTGCATTCGACGCAGTCGCTGGGCAGACATTGCGCCAACTACTCTCGGCTAACACAGCAACTGTCGAGAATTCAAATTCGGCTTTGCCCAGTACTTAACTATCCGACCTGATTGTTAATAATCGTCCAGGCCCCAAAGTCGTGCAGCACCACGCACGCCGCTGGCATCCCCATGATCTGCCCGGCATAAACGGGTATCGACCCGATCAGAGAACACCCATCGATGCCAGAGCGCTGGCACCTGTTGATAAATAGGCAGATGATTAGAAAGCCCACCGCCAACCACGATGACATCTGGATCAATAAGATTTATCACCGCTGCTAAACCACGCGCCAAACGCTGGTAGTAACGTTTTAATACCGCTTCTGCAATACCATCGCCGGTACCCACCTGGTCACAAACAGCTGCAGCGCTAATCACATCCACACCACCGCCATTTCGCCGGTAATCGGCCAACAGCGCCGGGCCGCTAAGCCAGGTTTCAATACAACCGGTTGCACCGCAGTAACAAGTCTGCCCGGGCTGCTCATCCGCTTGTGGCCAAGGCAGCGGATTGTGGCCCCACTCTCCGGCAATTCGATTAGCCCCGCCGATAAGCGCGCCGTTGATGACCAGGCCACCACCCACACCGGTGCCTAGAATAACCCCAAACACCACTTTGGCATTCGCGCCAGCGCCATCAAATGCCTCCGATAACGCCAGACAGTTAGCATCATTGGCTAGCCGCAAAGGCTGTTGCAGCAACTCGGCAAGATCGCGATGAAAAGCCTGACCATTCAAAACAGTTGAGTTGGCATTTTTGATGGTTGCGTCACCTGCCGACTCGGCCCCGGGAATGCCAATACCTACCGGGCCGCTACCAGCGACCATACCAACTGCAGTCTCGGCCTCCCTCACCAGAGTAACGATTGCCGCCAAGGTAGCGTGGTAATCCCCAATCGGAGTTAGCAATCTGTTTTCAAACAACACATCGCCTTCCGGCGACATCACCGCAACCGCTATTTTGGTGCCCCCCAAATCGACTCCAATCCGGTTCATCAGCGCCGACCCCTAATTTTAGAAAACGTATATCTTTACTCTGAAAATCAAATTGTTACACTTGCGCGCCGCTAGCTTTTTCAGTGATTGAAGAAGGTAAATTCGGCGCCTTTGAGTCTCGCCGTAGCTCGATCTATTTCCTACATCTTAATTTAAAAAAAGTGACCCCGTGAAAAAAGAAATCGACACCAGTAACCTCGAATTTGCGTCCCGCTGTGTTCATGGTGGGGTCTACATTGATGAGCAATACAACTCAGTAGTGACCCCCATTTACCCCTCTTCTACCTTCTATTTCGAAGGTCCGGGGCAGACCAGTGGCTACGATTACACCCGCACCCGCAACCCAACTCGTGATGCGCTGGAAGAAAACCTTGCCAGCCTCGAAGGCGGCGCTGGCTGCACCGCAACCTCTACGGGCATGAGTGCAATCAGCTCAGCACTGCATCTGCTGCCAGAAAACGCCCATATTGTTGCTGGTAACGAAATCTACGGCGGCACTTTTCGACTGTTTAACAGCATCATGCCGAACCGGGCGATGCAGGTCACCCAGGTCGATATGAGCGTCCTAAATGCCATTGAGGCCGCGATTCGGCCTGAAACAGCGGCTATCTGGATTGAAACCCCGAGCAACCCACTGTTGAACCTGACCGATATCGAAGCGGTTTGCAATATTGCTAAAAAGCATAAGCTGCTGACCATTGCCGATAACACCTTTTTAACCCCGCTCCTGCAGCTGCCAATTGAGCTCGGCACTGACATAGTGGTGCATTCAACCACCAAGTACCCGAATGGTCATAGCGACGTGGTCGGTGGGGCGATTATCTCAGCAACCACTGAAATGGCTGAGCAGGTCGCTGCTATGTGTAACGCACTCGGCACCACCTGTTCGCCGATTGACGCCTGGCTAGTGCTGCGGGGCGTAAAAACTCTCAGTGTGCGCATGCGTGCCCACGAAGAGAACGGCAACGCACTGGCAAAATACCTCGACCAGCGCCCCGAAATCGAGCAGGTTTATTACCCCGGTTTAACCAGCCATCCGGACCACCAATTGGCCTGTCGTCAGCAAAAGGGTTTTGGCGGCATGCTCAGCTTTGATATCAGCGGCGGTGAAGAACGGGCGCAGGCGTTTATCGCCCAATTATCGCTCTACTCATTTGCTGAATCTCTAGGCGGTGTTGAGAGTCTAATTGAACACCCTGCCAGCATGAGCCACGCAGCCATGACTCCAGAAGGACTTGAAGCCGCTGGCATTAAACCCTGCACGATTCGGGTCTCCGCTGGCATCGAAGCAATCAGCGATTTAATTGCCGATATGGAACAGGCGTTCGCCGCGATTGCCTGAGGCCATTCGCTGAACATGAACTGTTAATGAATAGCAGGGCGCTGATGAACAGATCCGATCGGCGTCGTCATATTCTGCAACTGGCGCTGCCGATCATCGGTGCCATGGTCTCGCAAAGCATTCTCAACCTGGTGGATACCGCCATGGTCGGGCAACTTGGCGATGCTGCGCTGGCGGCGGTCGGTCTCGGTGGCCTGGTGGTGTTTGCTGGCCAGGCAGTGGTGATAGGTTTTTCGCGGGCAGTGCAAACTATAGCGGCCCACAGAAAAGGCCAGGACCGCCTGCATGAATCGGCCCAGGTGCTCAATGCAGCATTGCTGATTATCCTGTTGGTATCGCCGTTTTTAAGTGCCGTTCTTATCTTTGCGGCGCCTTATTTTTACCCGCTGCTCAATCCCGACCCGCAAGTCATCGCCGCCGGCGTGCCCTACTTTGAAGTACGCATTCTGGCCACCGTGTTTGTCGGCATGAATTACGCCTTTCGCGGATACTGGAATGCGATTGACCAGTCAAGACTCTATTTAACGACCCTGCTGGTGATTCACACCAGCAACATTGTGCTCAATTATGTGCTCATATTTGGCCATTTTGGTGCCCCCGCCATGGGCGTCACCGGCGCAGGTCTGGCATCAGCCATTGCGGTGGCATTGGGCACCGCTACCTATTTTCTGCTGGCCTTTCGTCATGCCCGCAGCAACGGCTTCCTACGTGGTTTGCCACCCTGGGCCGATATCCGATCTCTGATCAGCCAGTCAATCCCCAATAGCATTAATGATT
>JAESTY010000116.1 GCA_016763355.1 Immundisolibacteraceae bacterium | reverse complement strand
GAGGAATACGGAGTCGACATACTGCGGGTTCAGGAGATCCGTGGTTGGCAGCCAACCACCCGTATCCCAGGTGTTCCAGGGCATATCAAAGGGGTACTCAACCTACGCGGTGCGGTGGTTCCCGTGATTGATCTTCGTTTACGGTTTCATCTTCCTGAATTGGCCTACGGCCCGACCACCGTGGTTATTGTGTTGCAGGTTGAGGATGACCGCGGTGGACACAAAATGGGGCTAGTAGTCGATGCGGTGTCGGATGTTTACACCTTTGAAGCCAATCGGGTGCAGCCGCCACCAGATTTTGGTGGGCAGATCGGCAGCGTATTTCTCCAGGGACTGGTGACCATGGATCATGGCATGCTGATTCTGGTTGACGTAGACAAGTTGTTTGATTCCGATCAAATGCTTGAATTGATCGATTCAGCCGAATTGGATGAACCGTCCGAGCAGGAACCCCCAGAAGCCTCTGCGGCCTGAGCCAGGGTTTTTGGTTCACATAGACCAGACCATCAAAAAAGTTAACAACATGTTAGCCAGCTTGATGCCATCGTTCAGCTTCACCCCTTCGAGGAGCCCGTCGGAATGAGTCCAATGTCGGAGAATTCGCATCGAGCTACGAAATCAGGTCAGGTTATGCCCACCAATACCGGTACCCAGGTTGACTCCTCAGATCAGTTAAAGGCAGCAGATTTGACTGACGTCGACTTGCATGGTCAGCAAAGTGGTCTTCAGCGTGCAGTTCGTTCAGCATCGGTGATCAACTTGTTCGATGTTATGTCTGCGGTCATGGATGTTTCTTCGAACCAGCCGGGTAAATCTGTTCAATCGTTGCCAGATTCAGAGTCGACCCAAAGCGTAGAGTCAGCTCTGGGTTTGGAGTCAGGCCTAGGTTTGGAGTCAGACAGAGGTTTGGCGTCAGACAGAACCAAGGTCGATAGCAGACTTGCCGACGTCGACCTGGCTCTCCCGATTGATGCTCCCGCACAACCGCTAAAACCCGGTATTTCAGACAGCTATAACCCTCAGCAGGGGCTAGCGCTGTTGCAAGCTCAGGTGCTCGGGCTTACCGACGAACTGCAATCGCTACTAGTAACATCGAATCGACTCAGTCCCGGCGATATTGATGGCGCGGTGGAATTGAGTGCGCTGGAAGCCGGTGTTAATTACGAGAAACAGCAGCTCGTTGATGACCTGGCTGACGGTTTGAATAGCACAGATTCGCTTGCTAACCTCGAAAATTGGAACCGGGATGCAGAGCTAGACCAGCTGTCGGAACAAAATCAGCAGCTCCAGAGTCAGCTAAGCCAGCTGGAAAAACAGAACCAGCAATTTGAAAGTGAGCTCGAGGAAATCTGGCCAGCAACTGGAATTCCAAGAGCTGATGATCGTCTGATCGCGTTACATCAGCAGATCGAGTCTTTACAGTCACAGATCAACCAGAGCCAACTTGAAGCTAAGTCGAATAACCAGCTCTCTAAAAAGCAGAACGACCAGCTGCAGACGGTAACTGAACAGCTGCAGACCGCCGAACAGAATTTGGCGGTTAGCCAGCAAACCCACGCCAAGCTATCAACTGAGCGAGAACGGGAGCAAACCCAGCTTAGCGCTGAAAACCGCCAACAGACCGAGACTTTGCAGCAGCAGAACTTGGATCTAGCTGAGCAAATTGCCGACTCAAGCCAACTGGCCGACTTATCTAGCCAACAGAGCGGGCAACGGGCTAAGGAAATTGAGGATCTTCATAGTCAGCTCCAACAGCTTGGTCGGGACAACCAGCAGCTCACCAAAACCGTGGACCAGGTTCAAACCGAGTTACAAAACTCCCCTGATGTTGACGCTCTGCAGCAAGCGGCTGATAGCCGGGTTGATCAACTATCAGCAGAGCATCAAACCCAGTTACAACAGGTGCAGTTGCAGCTCGAGGAGACAGAACAGAGATTAGGGTCCGCACAGCAACGAGCCAAACTATTAACCAGTGACCTGCAAACCTTACAAAGTCAGCATAGTGATCAGAATCTGGATGGCCGTATTGATGAATTGCAGACCGAGCTTGAAAGTGCGCAGCAGGCGCTGACCGAACAACAGGCTTTATCTAGTCAATTGGCCACCGCTGAGTTGGAGCTACAGGCACTGTCAGATCAGAACCAGCAGCTAGTTGAAGCTGCCCAGCTAAGTCAGTCTGAGCAGCTAAGCCAGTTTGAGCAGGTAAGCCAGTCTGAGCAGGTAAGCCAGTCTGAGCAGCTAAGCCAGTCTGAGCAGATAAGCCAGTCTGAGCAGGATCTAGAGCCAGATAGCCAGCATCATTCAGCAACAGCAGATTTAAGCTTATTAACGCAGACTCAAAAGCAGTTAGAGCAACATTTTTATGACCGCTCAGGCCAACTCAAATCGATAGCTCGTGACACGGTGCAACTGAATCAGGACGAGCAGCGTGCAGGTGATCGAATTGATCGGGCCATAGCCCAGGTGGAAGATGCGGACCGGCTGGTTGATGTGGCGGCGCAGCGCACCCGGCAGACCAGCGCCGCGATTGATCAAATGGCAGTAACCTGCCATCAGATTGATGACCTGACCCGTGATATCAAACAGATCGCCATGCAGAGCAACATGCTTGCGTTGAATGCTTCGGTCGAGGCTGCCAGAGCCGGTGATGCGGGTAACGGATTTAAACAGGTTGCTGAGGAAGTACGCAAACTATCCCGCCGCTGTACCAGCGTGGAAACTCAAATTAGCAAGCTGATTGCAGTGAGCCTTGAAGGTACTGAGAACTGTAGTCAGACATTCAACCAGGCATTAGCTGACTACGACCAGGCCGGTCAGCAGCTGGCTCGGTTGCGTAAATTTGTCTGTTGGAGTGGCGATAGCAATAAACAGCAGCTGTTGGCTCTTGGTCAGTTAACGAACAACTTGAAGCAGCTGCAGCAGTCGGCCGCTGCAGAGCAGGAATTGCTGGCCGACCTGAAACAGACTGGTAAACAGATGCAGGTCGATGTCGGGCCTCACATCAACCAAGATCATGATCCATCATCCGAACAGAAAGATTCGCTGTGATCATGCAGATGGTTAACAACAAGCTTAAGCAGGCTGGATAAGGATATCCTGATGACTGCAAAACGAGTATTAATTTGTGATGATTCCGCGTTAATCAGGCAGTTGCTGTCAGAAATACTCAGTGCTGATCCGGAGCTCGAAGTGGTTGGTGTGGCCTCGGATGCCAGTATCGCCAGAGAGATGATCAAAACCCATAACCCTGATGTGATGACCCTGGATGTGGAAATGCCAGGCATGGATGGCATTACTTTTCTGCGCAATATCATGCGCCTGCGGCCCATGCCGGTGGTGATGGTTTCCACCTTGACCGAGCGCGGGGCTGAGATCAGCCTGGATGCATTGTCGATCGGAGCGGTCGATTGTGTCGCTAAACCTAAAACCGATGTCACCAACAGTTTGCATCACTATGCGAGCGAAATTTGCGAGATTGTTCGTATCGCCGCCGACGCCAAGGTTTCCGCCAAAAGTACGGTTACTGCAGCTAAAGCCGCCGGTCACATTACCGAGTTTCATGCGGCTAGTGGCGCAGT